>CAKRKL010000016.1 GCA_934358405.1 uncultured Blautia sp. | reverse complement strand
TTTCATTCTATTATTCATAATAATGAAAATCACCGTCTTCATCATAGTATCCGTTCTCTTCATTATAGTCAGAATTATCCGTGTCATCATATCCGCTGTCGGCAGAATCATCATACCCGGAATCAGCTCCTGACTCATCAGACTGATAGTCTGTTCCATCATTGCCAGCCTCATTGGAAGCAGAAGTATCTGCACTTGTATCAGAGGATCCGTCACTCTTGATTCCCGATACCCCGGTTTCAGAACAGATTGTATTATAAATTCCCTTAACGTCATCTCCGATCTGATCTTCATAGATCTTCTGGATCTCCAGCGCAGCCGCATCATACTCATTCTGCTTATATGCCACATATGCATTAAGAAGAGCCTGATAGCTTGTACTCTTTTTCTGCTCACTGTCAAGCTGCAAAGTGATCTCTTCAGCCACATCTCCTGATTCTTTCGCCTGTCCCTGAGCTTTTGTAAGTTCTGCCCCCTGGCTTGCCAGAGATTCACTGTATTTCACAATCTGCTGATTGGCCTCTCTGTAAATCCCCTGCTTGATAGCGGGTACTGCCAGCAGCCAGAAAGCCGCAGCGCCTGCAGCAACACCGGCCATAAGGGTTACAAACAGGGAGATCCTGGAGTTTTCCTTATAGACAGCAGGCTGCACAGCCACATTTCTTGACACCTCATCTCCATAGGATTCTTTGACTGTCTTTCCGAATAAGCCCTTCTTCTGTCGGTCCAGTTTGGTGGTAACTCCGGTTCGCTCATCAACCTCACGAAGAAAACGCAAGGTGGTGGTATTCGTCTTATCAATACGCGCAGCCTTTCTGAGAATCCTTCTTGCCTTGCCCCAATCATGATTTTTCATGTAAATAAGCGCCAGCAAATGATATCCTTTGATCAGCTTAGAATTCTGGGTAAGAATCTTCCTAAGCTGGATGGCAGCCATATCCTCATGCCCTTCCCTGCAAAGAGCCAAAGCATTATTGTATTTCCGGATAGTTTCGTTAATCGCATCAAGCTTATTGGAATTAGCCTGAAGACGATTTATATATTCATTTGCAATATTTCTGGTAGGCTGCAGATTCTTGCTGATTACCCACTCGCTAAGTGCTGCAACCACCTCGCCGGTTTCAAAATATACAAGTCCAAGCAGATTTCTTGCCTGTATATTCCTTTTATTAAAAGTAAGGCTCTGCTTCAGACAGTTTACAGCTCCTGAAAGGTCACGGATACTGGCCTTTTCCAGCCCCTGATTATAGTAAAGTTTGGAGAGATACTCCACCTTTTTCTGGATCAGAACATTGCACCCGCAATGAGGACAATAATCCAGGTCCTTATCAGCCAGGAACGCGCCGCAATTCATACAGTTCATTAAGTATCTCCTATTCTATTTCATCCTGCGTCCGCTTTTGGATTCCCTCAGCATCTCCTGAAGGATATCCAGTATATCAGTCAGTTCTCTGTCATAAATTGCACCTTCTGCATCTGTCACATCCAGACAAGGTTCAAATTTCTTCAGTTCCTCTTCGTAATCAATCATATAATTCCTCCATAAACTCCCGGAGAATAAAATTATTTATTCCCTTTATCGGCAATTTCAAACACACCCTGATGCTTCTGCAAAATAGCCTTGATTTCTCCCACCAGATAAAGAGAGCCTACGCAGAACAGCATTCCGTCTGCGCCCTTAGCCTCACGTGCCATACGAAAAGCCTCTTCAATATTATCAGAATTACCTACTTCTTCGCAGCCTTCCTTTCGAAATATTTCTGCCAGCTCAGCAGAGGGCACTTCACGGTAGCCGCCAACCTCAGTAGTCACAACCTTTCTGAAATGGATCCTGCTGCAAATAGTATGGATCATATCCTGATAATCCTTATCATTCACCGCTGAAAATAAAAGCGTCAGCGGATATTCCTCCTGAAAGCGTTCTGCTGTTTCTACAAATCTGCGTACACCATCTTCATTATGTGCACCATCCACGATTACACCCGGCAAAATAGTCTCCATTCTGCCCTGCCATCTGGTATTTCTGATTCCAGCCTTCAGTTCTTCCATGCTCACCGGAATTTCATTCTTCAATACTTCCATAGTAGTCAGTGCCAAAGAGGCATTCATCACCTGATACCATGCAATAAAGGGAATGTGGAAACCAGTGCTTCCATAATAGCTGTCTTTCAGGGAAAAATCAATGCCGTCTTTATTATTCCCCAGTACCTTCGTTTCCTCCTGAACTACCTTATAAGCCGGACTTCCCAGTTCTTTTGCCTTAGCTGCAATCACCTCTGCGGCGTCCTTATCATTTCCATCATAAATCACAGGAACACCTGGAACAATAATCCCTGCCTTCTCTCCTGCAATCTCTTTTACTGTATTTCCCAGAAACTGCATATGATCCAGACTGATGGAAGTGATCACACAGGCCACCGGATTCTCCACCGCCGTAGTAGCATCCAATCTTCCGCCAAGCCCGGTTTCCAATGTTACATAGTCCACATCCGCTTCAGCGAAAATTACCATTCCCATCAAAAACAGCATCTCAAAATAAGTCGGGTGATAGTTTCCCTCTGCCAGCAGTTCGTCTGCCAGTGCTTTCACTCTCTCAAAAGCTTTGAGAAAAGTCTCATCATCAATATTTACTTCATTGATCTGAAACCGCTCATTTATCTTTACAAGATGAGGAGATGTAAACAATCCGCAGGAATATCCTGCCTCTCTTAAAATAGAAGTAAGAAATGCGCAGGTACTTCCCTTCCCATTGGTTCCTGCAACATGTATTACCTTAAATTTCTCCTGTGGATTTCCCAGTCTTCTTAAGCACTCCTTCGTATGTTCCAGACTGTTCTTCGTTGTAAATTTCGGAGTTTCCTCAATATAAGCAACCGCTTCCTCGTAATTCATATTCTTTAACCACCATTTTATCTATCGTATTTTAACTACTCTACCATTATATAATAGTCACACCAGAAGTCCACCCCTAATCGTAACTTTTTATCCGACAAAACCTGCCGCACCAGATAACGGATATTATACGTTAAAGAAAGGAGAGGACACTGTCTTGGCTCCAACGGAGCAAGTTTGTCCTCTCCTTTCTTCGATTTTAGCGAAATTATTCAATCTTAGAAGCGCCCGGGTTCCGCGCACCGTCCCCCGGCCAGCATGACGGATCCTGCCAATCCCTACCGGGAAGCCACCTTCCATTTACTGTCATAAAGTGCATAAACAGACCTGTCAAAGCTCTTGCTAAGAGCCTTCCTGGTTGAACTGTTACTGCGCTGTACAACCGACAGCCTGTCAAAATCCGACAGCTCTGTTCCTGAAATTACCAGCATAGTCGGACTTACATATGCAGTATCATACCATTCTCCATTCAGCTTCACCTGACTGGACGGCGTAAAATTCGTCCCCTGAATATAATAAGTCCAATCCGAATCCGACACAAGCCTGAGCGAATCAAGGGTCACATCATAAAGCCCCATCTTCATCTTCGTCCGCGCAAACGGATTCTCTCCGCCATAAGCATATCTCTTGCCATAAAGCACATCATACTGCAGCGTCTCCAGATCCACCTGATAATTCTTGGTATTCCTTCTCGCCTGATGATACTTCATAATGGTACCCTCATGAATTCCAACCCGATCCAGCACCTCCGCCGCGATCTGGTAAGAAGCCAGATTCTCATCCTTCTTGGTCAGTCCCATATTATCCCAGATCACATACTCCGTCTGGAACAGATACTTATTCTCAAGATCCTCAACCGTAAGTCCCATGGTCGGCAAATGATCCCCATACATTACCAGGATCACATCCTCCGGATAATCTGCCAGAGCATCTGTCAGTTCCTTTACAAACTGATCCATCTCATGAATCTGATTTACATAATACTCCCACTTGCAGTCCAGCTCCTCCGTAGGAGACCCGGACACGGTAATGGCAGGATTATCCAGAATCGGCTCACTGGGGTAATCTCCATGTCCCTGCACGGAGATTGTATATACATAATCCGGTTCTTCTGTGGAATCCAGACATTTCAGGATTTCATCTGTCAAAATGCTATCCTTTACCCAGCCAAGTGGATTCTGCAGATTTTCATTTTCCATGTACTCCTCCGAGGTAAAGGTATCAAACCCCAGATTCGGAAAAACAGATCGTCTGCCATAGAAATTCGCTTCATTGTTATGTACCGCATGAGTAGAATATCCAAGATTCTTCAAGACATAAGGAACGCTCTCACAGGTAGTCTCTTTGAGTATACTCTTATAAGGATACTCACCAGGACCAAAATAATGAAGACTCATTCCCGTAATTGTTTCAAATTCCGTATTTGCAGTACCGGCACCAACAGACGGCACCTTATAGTATCCGGAAGAATACTCCTTCATCAGCTTTCTGAAATTGGGAATCGGATCCTCAGAAATATTCAGATAATTAACCAATGTAGGATCAAAGAAGGATTCCAGCTGAAGGAACAGAATATTCGGTCTTTTTCCATCTTCCTTGGTTTCCGGAAGATTGGATTCTGTCTTCTCAATTCGCTTAATTTCTTCCTCTGAGTAATCTCTTGGCTGACTGATACCTGTATTAAAAATAGTGGTTGCCAGACAATAAGGATATCCATAATCTTCATAAGCAAAGGCAATATTTCCAAAATAATTGGACAGTACTCTTTTCTCAAGAGCCAGCTGGGTAATGCCTCCAAAAGCCACCGCACCGATAACAATCATCGGAATCACATACCGATACTTAATCTTCTGCTGATACTTCGGTCCCTTTATAAAAAGAATCAGAAGCGCAAAAAGCACAAGCCCGATAATAATGCATCCAATTACCACTCCGTAAAATGGAAGATACTTCTGCATGATTGCAATTCCATCCGTAAGCATATGCAGATCTGGGCCTGTAAACGGAGTTACACGGTTTAACAGCAAAATACAGTTTACAATACCGAGAAACAACCAGAAAACAGAAACCACCACCCGCCAGAAAACACGCCTGTGAAACAGGTACACGATCAGCATGGTCGTAAAAATAAATGCCGTATTATAAGCAAACACCAACGGTTTTCCCGTCATATAATTCCAGGCATCTGCTATAGAATGGCGACACAGTGCTTCTATGATAAAATAGAGCACTGCGCACCAGAGAGCCTGGAGAATCAGGGAAATCTTATTGCAAAATTTGCTCAGCTTCATCCAAATTCTCCTTTTTATCACTTCAGCTGCTCAAGCTGTGTGTTAACCTTATCCTTCATCTCTTTATACTTCGCAAGCTTCTCCTTCTCTGCGTCAACCTTTGCAGCCGGAGCCTTATTTACAAAGTTCGGGTTATTCAGCATACCCTCGCAGCGGGCAATTTCCTTAGTCAGTCTTTCCTGCTCCTTGGTCAGTCTCTCGATTTCCTTTTCCTTATCAACAAGATCCTCAAGAGGCATATAAACAACTGCATTGGAAACAACAACGGAAACTGCGTCCTCACCGATGCCGGTCTTATCCTGCTGAACATGGATCTCTTTTGCAAAGGCAAGATTTACAAAGGATTTTTTGCTGTTCTCATACATCTGACAGATATCTGCGTCTTTTCCGACAATGATCAGATGTGTTTTTCTGTTCTGTGGTACATTCATGCTGGTTCTTGTATTACGGATACCTTTTACCACTTCCTGGAAGCTTCCGATTGCAAGCTCAGCCTCCGGAGAGTTCCACTCATCCTTGTAAACCGGCCATTCAGAAATCATAATAGACTCTTCCTCCGGAAGCAGTGTGCAGTAAATTTCCTCTGTAATAAACGGCATAAACGGATGAAGAAGCTTTAATCCCTGTGTCAGTGCAGTACGAAGTGTCCACAAAGCCTCGTTTGCTGCTTTTGGATCCTCATCCGCTTTCCACAGACGAACCTTGGCAATCTCAATATACCAGTCACAAAGCTCATCCCAAAGGAAGTCATATACCTTCTGAACTGCAATTCCCAGCTCATATTTATCCATATTTTCAGTTACTTCTTTAATAACATTGTTCAGTCTGGAAAGGATCCACTTATCCTCAGCGCAAAGAGAAGCGATTTCCGGCTCTGTAACAGTCTTTCCTTCCAGGTTCATAAGCACGAAGCGGGAAGCGTTCCAGATCTTATTTGCAAAGTTACGGCTGGACTCTACACGCTCCCAATAGAAACGCATATCATTTCCAGGTGCATTTCCTGTCATCAGTGTAAGACGAAGTGCATCTGCGCCGTATTTGTCGATTACTTCAAGCGGATCAATACCGTTTCCAAGAGATTTACTCATTTTACGTCCCTGGGAGTCTCTTACAAGACCGTGGATCAGTACATGGTGGAACGGAGTTTTGCCGGTCTGCTCAAGGGCAGAAAATACCATACGGATAACCCAGAAGAAAATAATATCATATCCGGTTACCAGCACATCTGTGGGATAGAAATACTCAAGCTCCGGTGTTTTGTCCGGCCAGCCAAGTGTGGAGAATGGCCACAGTGCAGAGCTGAACCAGGTATCCAGGGTATCCTCATCCTGGTGAAGATGTGTACATCCGCATTTCGGACATTTCTCCGGCATTTCTCTTGCAACAACAGTCTCGCCGCACTCATCACAGTAGTAAGCCGGGATTCTGTGTCCCCACCACAGCTGACGGGAAATACACCAGTCACGGATATTCTCCAGCCAGTGCAGGTATGTCTTGTCAAAACGCTCCGGTACAAATTTCAGATCTCCGTCATCAAGAGTCTTGATCGCAGCCTTTGCCATCTCGTCCATCTTTACAAACCACTGAGGTTTGATCATCGGCTCTACCGTTGCATGGCAGCGGTCATGTGTTCCAACGCTGTGATTGTGAGGAACCACCTTAACCAGAAGGCCAAGCTTGTCCAGATCCTCTACCATAGCCTTTCTTGCCTGATAACGGTCCATGCCGGCGTATTTTCCGCCAAGCTCATTGATGGTGGCATCGTCATTCATGATATTGATTTCCGGAAGATTGTGTCTCTTTCCTACTTCAAAGTCATTAGGGTCGTGCGCTGGTGTGATCTTTACGCATCCGGTTCCGAATTCCTTGTCAACATACTCGTCTGCAATTACCGGGATCTCTCTGTCTGTGAGAGGAAGCTTCAGCATTTTGCCTACGATGTCTTTGTAGCGCTCATCATCCGGGTTTACTGCAACTGCAGTATCTCCAAGAAGTGTCTCCGGACGGGTAGTTGCGATCTCTACGAATTTGCCCTCTTCTCCAACAACCGGGTAGTTGATGTGCCAGAAAAATCCGTCCTGATCCTCATGCTCAACCTCTGCATCGGAAATGGAGGTCTGGCATACCGGACACCAGTTGATGATACGAGAACCCTTGTAGATGTAGCCTTTTTCATATAATTTAATGAAAACCTCCTGAACAGCCTTGGAGCAGCCTTCGTCCATAGTAAAACGCTCTCTCTCCCAGTCTGCGGAAGCACCAAGCTTCTTCAGCTGGTTGATGATCTTTCCGCCGTACTCTTCCTTCCACTCCCACGCATATTCCAGAAATTTCTCGCGGCCGATCTCAGCCTTGTCAATGCCTTCTTTTTTCAGCTTCTCGGTAACCTTAACCTCTGTGGCGATAGCTGCATGGTCGGTTCCCGGCTGCCACAGTGCCTCATAGCCCTGCATTCTCTTGAAACGAATCAGGATATCCTGCATGGTCTCATCCAGTGCATGTCCCATATGCAGCTGACCGGTTACATTTGGCGGCGGCATAACAATGGTAAATGGTTTCTTGTCAGGGTTTACTTTTGCATGAAAATATCCGTTGTCCATCCATTTCTGGTAAAGACGTTCCTCAATTCCTTTTGGATCATAGGTCTTTGCAAGTTCTTTGCTCATGATTTTCCTCCTAAAAAATAACGCCCTCCACACAAACTGTGTGAAGGGCGAAGTTAACGCGGTACCACCTTCATTATGTGCATCTGCCCGGCATGGCTCTTCTGAAAAATATCCATACCTGGTCTCTTTCACATATCTCTTTCCCATAACGCTGGAAATGCGTGAAAACCTACTGCAGTAAATCTCCGGTCCTATATCTGCACATGCTGTCCGGTCAATTCTTAGCTGCCCATTCAGTTCCCCGGCTCCAAAGCTACCTTCAGCGAATGCGAATCTCGAAATGTCTTCCACCACAGGCTTCCCCGGACATTTCTCTCTGGGAGAACATGCGCTTACTCCTCTTCTTCAATGCCTTTAGCTGCGGCTGTCATGCTTTCTGATGTGTCATCTGAAAAAAGCCGCTCCTTTTATGGCTATAACTATAATTGTAATTTTTCCACTTGTCAAGCATATTTCCAAAACTTTACAATTACAAAATTTATACCAAAGCCTCATGAAAATATCAAAGAATGTCTTAGAGCATGTTTGAAAAAGGCTCGGGTTGCACTTTATTCCACACTCTTCAACGATTCTACCATATTAATAGTTTTCAGCTTAAAGTGCATAACCGCATTTACCACAGCCGAAAATACACTGGTCAGAATTCCGCCATATACAAAGCTCATTGGTTTTATATTTCTTCCGAACATGACAGCATCCACCTCCACGGTAGTGATCACATATCTGTGAAGCAGGATTCCAAACACAGCTCCAAATACAATTCCAAGAGCGGTAAGGATCACATTTTCCCGAAGCACATACTGAGAAACCTCGCCATCGTAGAAGCCAAGGACCTTCAAGGTTGCAAGCTCTCTTTGCCGCTCTGTAATATTGATATTATTCAGGTTGTACAATACTACAAAAGCAAGCATTCCGGCTGAAACGATCAATACCAGTATTACCACATCCAAAGTACTCAGCATACGATCAACCTGCGCCGAAAGACTGCTTGTATAGCTGATGCTAAGAGCAGCCGGACAGGTAAGAAGCTCTGTTCCCACTTTTTCCAGCGAATCCTTATCCTCTGCCTTCACAGTAAATACAATATTCTCATAATCCGGGTTTTCCTTAAAGGTCTGTTCATAAACAAGAGGTGTCATATAAAGATAATGGCTCATATAGTTTTCGGTAACTACTGCCACCTTTACTGTATATTTTTTTCCTGCCTTTTCCAATGTGATCGTATCTCCCACCTTCAGATTCAGCAGGTTTGCTGTTTTCTCTGAGATGGCTGCCCCATCATCTGTAAGCTCATACTTTTCTCCGGTAATACGATTCTGCAGGGTTACATCCTTTGCAAACTCATCCAGACTTTCTGGCACAAACAGATAAATGCTGATATTGGAATTTCCCTTAGGTGCACTGATTTTGGTCATCTGTACCCGGTTGCAGTGTGCAATCTCATTATTATTTTTTACAAAATCCAGAAGCTCCTCTTTTTCCTTTTCTGTGGAATCCTCATCCTCTATGATCATTCCTGTATAATGCTGGAGATCCCGATACTGGATTGCAGCAATATCACTGATAGAATCCTGAATTCCAAATCCCACCAGCATCAGTCCCATACTTCCGGCAATTCCAAATACCGTCATAATCAGACGTTTCTTATAGCGGAAAAGATTTCGGATGGTGGATTTCCAGGAAAAGCTTAGATGCTTCCATATGAAAGTAATTCTCTCCAGAAGCACCCTTTTTCCCTCCTTTGGTGCAGGGGGACGCATTAAGGATGCGGGAGTTTCCTGAAGCTCCTTCCCGCAGGCAAAAAGGGTAGCCCCAACAGTACATACAATAGAAGCCCCGGAAGCAATCAACGCAAAGCTAAGCTGATAATCAATGGAAATCGTATTTGAAACATTGTGATACATGATTCCATATGCGGTTATGATGACATATGGAATAATCTTCTCTCCAAGCAGCATTCCCATAATACTTCCGCCGACTGTTGCCAGCAGTGCATAGCAAATGTATTTTGCTGCAATAGCCTTCTTCCCGTAGCCAAGGGCCTTTAAAGTACCAATTTGAGTTCGCTGTTCCTCTACCATTCGGGTCATAGTGGTAAGACTGATCAAGGCTGCTACCAGAAAGAAGATAACTGGGAAAACCTGACCAATACTTTTCAGACGATCTGCATTATCTCCGTAATCTGAATATTCTGGAAGATCCTCACGGTCTGTAACCATCCATTCCGGCTGTTCCAGGTCATCCAGCTCTTTCCTTGCATCTGCCAGCTTCTGCTCATTTTCGGCAATCTCCTCTTCTGCATCCTTCCTGGAGGTTTCATATTCCTGTTTGCCGTCTGCAAGATCCTTCTCCCCTTTTTCCAGATCCTTTGCAGCGTCCTGCAGCTTCTTCTCATTCTCGGCAATTTCTTTCTCACCGTCTGTAAGCTTCTTCTCGTTATCCGCAATTTCTTTCTCACCAGACAGCAGCTTGGCTTCGTTGTCTGCGATCTGCTGCTGACCGGACTGATACTGTGCAAGGCCAGAGGCATACTGCTGTTCGCTTGCATTTAATTTGGAAACATTGGCATCCAGCTGGGCCTGCCCATCAGCAAGGGTCTGTGCATTGGCGTTGATTTCCTGCTGGGCACTGCTCAACTGTTCTCTGGCTGCATTGATCTGGGCCTGGCCGTTTGCAAGCTCCTGTTCCCCGGATTCAAGCTCCGCCTTTGAGGCTGCCAGGGTGCTCTCCTGTTCTTTCAGTTCCTCCCATCCGGCATTGATCTGGGCCTGGCCTTCTGTGATCTGGGCCAATCCTGCATTTAACTCCGTTTCCTTCTGGGAAATCTGGGAAAATCCATCCTCCACAGCTACAAGTCCGCTCTCCAGCTCGCTTCTGGTTGCTGCCAGCTGCTGCCTGGTTGCCTCCAGGGACGCTGTGTTTTCATCGATCTGACTTTGTGCAGCAGCTGCCTGACCCTCCAGTTCAGACACCTGTGCTGCCAGGCTGTCCCTTTCTTCCTGCGAAATCGCCTCGTTTTCAAGAGCAGCATTATACTGTTCTTGTACTGCTGACAGCTGACTTTGCAGCTGAGCCAGCTGGCCTTTTGCTCCTTCAAGAGCATTTAATCCCTCCTGAAGCTTAGTCTCCCCTTCGGATACCTGTAAAAGCCCGGCCTCAAGCTGCTGCTTCTGCTCATTCAGCTGAGCCTTGGTGCCATCAAGCTGCTCCTGTCCGGCTGTAAGCTCCGCTTTTGACTGATCAAGCTGCGTTTGTTTCTCATTTAGAGTCTGCTTTGCTTGTGCTAGTTGAGCTTCACCATCTGCAATCTGCTTCTTTGCTTCTTCTAATTTGGCCGCATTTTCCTCCAGTGTCTTCTGATTTGCCTCTGCTTCAGCGAAACCGCTCTCTACCTCAGCTTTTGCCTTAGTAAGCTTGTCCTGTCCCTCCAGAAGCTCTGCCTTTGCTGCATTCACCTGATCCCAGCCTGCGTCCAGCTGACTTCTGGCACTATCAAGCTGACTTTTACTGGAGGTAAGCTGGTTTCTGGCATCTGCAAGCTGATTCTTTCCGTCTGTCAGCTGGCTTTTGGCATCTGCAAGCTGACTTTTTCCATCTGCGATTTCTTTCTTCGCATCCTCCAGCTGCTTTTTGCCATCTTCATATTCCTTTTTACCATCTGCCAGATCCTTCTCACCCTGCTCCAGCTGTTCTCTGGCATCTGCAAGCTTCTCATCTGCTTCTTTTTTTCCATCATCCAGCTTCTTCTGGGCATCATCGATTTCTTTCTGGGCATCTGCTTTCACTGAAGCCAGACGGATGGCACAGCGGTCATCTGCAATATTCTCCACCTTATCCTTAATTCTTGCAATCAGGTTCTCGTAGCCGTCTGTATAGCTGGTAAGCGCCTTTGCCCCATGGGCAAGCACGTAGATCTGCGTGTAAATCTCCTGGTCAAAATTGTCCGGAAGTACATAACCAAATCCATTAACCTCACCTGTTCCAATAGTCGTATTTCCTCTGTTAAAGGAAATATAAAGAGGACTTCTTCCTGTTCCCACTACCGTATATTCTGTATTTATAAGAAGAGAACTGTCTTTCCCCTCGCGCAGAATCATTTTATCGCCAATCTGATATCCATTGGCAGACGCAAAGGTTCCATCCAGAAAGAGCTCCCCTTCTTTTTCCGGAAGGCGTCCATCCTGGACATCAAGCCTGTTCACCGTCTCATTTACAGACTCAATATGAAGCACCTTCTGCGTCTGACCTTCCCCGCACATTACATCTGTGGACCAGGCTCCCTCGGCTGCTTCTATGCCATCTATATTCTTAAGTGTTTCCACATCATCTTCCGTAAGCCCCATAGTTCCTACAACCTTAATGTCCATCAGAGAGCTCTCGTCATAATAGGCATCGCCGGAATAGCGCATATCCGGAGAGGAGGCCTGAATACCTGAAAAGAAGGCAACTCCAAGGGCTACGATCAGAAGGATGGAAATGAATCTTGACTTACTCCTTCGGATTTCCATCCAGAATTCTTTTCTAAGTGCTTTCATTCGTTCACCTACCACTCAATTTCTTCTACCGGAGTTGGATGGTCATTCAGTGTCATTTGTGCTACCTTGCCATTCTTAATTCGGATGACACGGTCTGCCATAGGAGTTAACGCAGAGTTGTGGGTAATAACAACCACAGTCATCCCTTTCTGACGGCACATATCCTGCAAAAGTCCCAGAATTGCCTTACCGGTCTGATAGTCAAGCGCACCTGTTGGTTCATCGCAAAGAAGCATCTTTGGATTCTTGGCAAGAGCTCTTGCTATGGAAACTCTCTGCTGCTCTCCGCCTGACAGCTGTGCCGGAAAGTTCCCAAGTCTGTCCTTCAATCCCACTTCTTCCAAAACGGTTTTCGGATCCATAGGGTTCTTACATATCTGCCCTGCCAGTTCCACATTCTCAAGCGCAGTCAGGTTCGGCACCAGATTATAAAACTGGAAGACAAAGCCAATATCATCTCTTCGGTAGCTGGTCAGCTGGCGGTTATTATACTTGGCAATGTTTTTCCCATCTACCCAGACCTTGCCACTGGTGGCAGTATCCATTCCTCCGAGAATATTCAGAACGGTTGTCTTGCCGGCACCACTTGGACCTACGATCACGGCAAACTCGCCCTTGGAAATGTTAAAGCTGATCTCATCTACCGCTATGATTTTTACTTCCTTTGTTCCATATATTTTAGATACTTTTTCAAGCTGAATATAATTTTCGTTGGTATCCTGCAATTTATCACGCTCCTGTTTCCGATTTTTCTGATGTTTTGAATAAACATCTTATTATATTTAGTATAGCATTGCCCTATTTTTTGTTCAATCTAAAAAAATGTGAAATTTCTCTATTGACTATGCGCAATCTCCTCGTATACGAAAGGAAGAGCGGTTTCCCGCTCTTCCTTTCATTCTCTATGCGTACCTCTTATTACCTGAATTCCTCGACTGTCTATCATTTCACAGATCTTTGTCATTCTCGGACATTCCTTTTTATTCTCCATAAGACGGCACACACCCACATGTACAATTTCAATATCTTCACTTACAAGCCGGTCCAGCTTTTCCAGGATCCCTTTATCCTCTTCCGGTTCTGAAGGATTATCACCCTTGCAGCCGTTGCAGGTAAGCATGGCTGCAAGTATGGTATCCTCAGCATACTTTGCAAAGAAATCCTTTTTCTGCCAAAAGGAGGACAGACACCCCACCCTGGCACAGACATCATTAGAGTGAAGACAGGTAAGTATTCCTATTTTTTCCATTTTTTCACCAAAGCATCGTCACAAAAATAAAATATGCATTTTTCCCAGGCTGTCGTAAGCCACTTCTGCATCTACCTTATAGATTTTCTTAATCATTTCAGGAGTAAGCACTTCTGCTGGTGTACCGCAGGCTTCCAGGACCCCATCCTTCAGAATATAAATCCTGTCGCAGTATGCAGCTGCAATATTCAGGTCATGAATTGCAGAAATCACGGTTACATCCAACGTTTTTACCAGCTCCATCAGCATAATCTGATGAGTAATATCCAAATGATTGGTAGGCTCATCCAGAATCAGTGCAGGGGTCTGCTGTGCAAGGGCACGGGCGAGAATGACTCTCTGCTGTTCGCCTCCAGACAATGTAGAAAAGCTTCTGTCCGCAAACTGCTCCATCTGAACCCTTTGCAAAGCTTCCTCTACAATCTGATAATCCTTTGCATTATCCCGTTCCAGTGCCTTTTTGTGGGGAGCGCGTCCCATGAGAACAACCTCCCGCACACTAAAATCAAAATTATAATAGTTGTGCTGGGCTACCACTGCCATTTTCTTTGCAGAGCTTTTTGCATTCATGGAATAAAGCTCATCCCCGTCCAGATAAACAGCCCCTGAATCAGCCTTCAGTACACGGTATATACACTTCAAAAGAGTGGATTTTCCACTTCCGTTTGGTCCAATGATCCCAACCAGCTCTTTATTTCCACTATCAACAGAAATCCCCTTCAAAATCTGCCTGGTATGAAAACCAACCCGAATATCTTCTGTTGTTATTCTCATTTTCTTCCTCCAAAGCCATAGGATTTTTTCACCAGCAGATAAATAAAGCAAGGCGCACCGATAATAGAAACCAAAACTCCAAGAGGCATTTCAGAATTTTTCAGGATCACGCGGCATGCCACATCGCACCAGATCAGAAAGGATGCACCAAGAAGTGCACCAAGTGGAATGAGGCGACTGTGATCTGTTCCGAAAAGGATCCGCACAACATGAGGAATCACAAGTCCAACAAAACCGATAACTCCTGCACAGTATACCGCAAATCCGATCATTACAGAAGCTACCACCAGATATACTGTTCTTAATCTGTGCAGATCTGTTCCAAGGGTAATAGATACCTCATCACCCAGAAGCATCAGGTTCAGGCTTCGATATTGTGTAAGAAAGAGCAGAACGCACACCAGTGTAACTGGCATCATCACACTCACTCTCGCCCAGCTTGCCCCCGCAAGGCTTCCCATGTTCCACTTCATAACCTCTGTAGCAGCGTTTTTATCATTCGTTATGTAAATTACAAAATTTGAAAAAGCAGAGCATACCGCACTAATGGCCATTCCGGCAAGAATCAGCTTGGCAGACGTTGCCTTTCCACCCATGTTTGCAATAGCGATAACTGCAAATGATGTAAGCATAGCTCCGATAAATGCACAGATTCCCACAGAGTTTCCGCCAAGAAAGCTTCCTATGCCAAGCATAATTGCAAGGGTTGCCCCAAGAGAGGCACCGGAAGAAATTCCAAGCACATAGGGATCTGCAAGAGGATTCTGCACGATTGCCTGCATCACCACTCCGCACACGGAAAGTGCCATTCCGATTGCCAGTGCAAGCAGCACCCTTGGAAGACGGATCAGCCACACCACATCATGTATTGCCCCTTCTCCATAAGCGGCCAGACTTTTGATGTGAAAAAGCTTATATAAAATCACACTGTATACATCCTTCAAAGACAGGTCTGCATTTCCAAAGGTAACTGCTGCAAGCACGGAAAACACCAGAAACAGTATCAGAAAAATAAGCACTGCCGCATACATAGATGTGCGGACAACCTTTTCTTTTTTCACTGTTGTTTCCTCACTTAGTCAATTGCTGCGTCTGGATATAAGCCCTTTGCAAAGGTTTCGATTCCATCCTGGGTACGTGTTGCACTTGCATACATCTCGCTGAGCATGATTGGGTAAACACGACCGTTCTTTACCGCATCAAGGCTCTGAAGAGCTTCATCCTCCTGGATAACTGCCAGCTGGCTGTCCATAACACTCTGTGGATCATCTCCTGCATATGGCATATAAACGACGAAAATAACATCCGGGTTAGCTGCGATAATGTCTTCCTTTCCAACTGTGGAAGCATCCGGGTTTGCAAGTGTTGCACCAAGCTGTGTAACCATATCTCCGCCAAGGCTGCTTGCGCCGTAGTTTGTAATGTTCTCTCCTAATGGCTCAAGAACCATAACGGTTGGTTTCTCTTCAGCGTCCTTTGTTGCCTCAAGAGTGTTGTTGATTACATCTTTAATGTTGTCTACGATTGCTTCTGCTTTGTCCTGAACATCGAAGATTTTACCAAGGTTCAGAATATCTGTATACTCGTTCTCAAGAGTTCTAGCTCCGCCAGGGCGTGTATTGGAGTTGTAATAAGTGTTGCAGCCTTTGTCAATCCAATTTGTTACATTTCCAAGGTTCTTGTCTGAGAACAGGGAACTCCAGGAAAGGATCATGTCAGGCTCAAGCATGGTTACAGTTTCAAGAGATGGGGTAAATTCATCAAGATAATTTGTTTTGGAGAATGCTTCTTTAAGATCGTCCGGAACTTCGTTATCAAGACCTGCTGTTGCTACAAGGCGATCCTCAAGTCCAAGGGAGAGCATAGTCTCAATACTTCCCTGATATACAGCAATAACTTTTTCCGGTGCTTTTTCATAGGTAGTTTCGATTTCGTTTCCGTCATAATCATAGGTAGTGATGGTCAGCGGATACTCGGTTTTGGTACCTTCCTCTGCTGTACCCTCTGCTTCCTCTGTGCTCTCTTCGGCGTCAGCTGCCGGCTGGTTGTCTTCCTTGATAGTCTGGGCGTCTGCACGCTCTGCGGCATAAACAACCGGGCTTACAGATACAGACAAAGCTGCTGCCATTGCAAGTGCCATGATTCTTCTTGTTAATTCTTTGTTTTTCATTTGTTTTTCCTCTCTTTTCGTTTGTTTTGTAACCGAAAAGATGGGGCTTCAAAAAAGCTGTCATTACGGCAGCTAAAAGGGATACTTTTAACGGAAGCTCCTTCTTACTTTGCCAAGCAGGTTTCCTGACTTACAGGTTATAATGGTGTTCCCCGCCTTCTCGCATATAGGTATGCAATGGCATTTTGAAGTACACCTTCCTGCTTACAGTGGCCGCAACCGTCCAGGCTCTTACCCTGGTTCCCTCTAGCAGCATTTCCAAAGCTTATAAAAAGTCTCCGACATGCTGTTCACTTAACAAAATTCAATTACTTTGTAATTTTAGCACACCTGTCTTTTAAATACAACAAAAAAGCGCTGCTGTCTAATTAAAAACAGCAGCGCTTCAAATGGTCAGTAAATTAGTACAGATAATCTTTATTTACATAGCCATACATCATAAGACCGGTGGAATATACATACCAGTACTGGGAGTTACTGGAGTCGATCACCACTACGGTGTCACCGGTATAAAGCTCTCCGATCTCATTGGATTCATCATAGCTCATGGCAGAGCGAAGTGCCAGATACCCCTTGGATACACTGACAGACTTGGTAGCGAATGTACTGCCGCCTACCAGGTAGTCTTTGTTCACGAAACCGTTCATATCATATTTCGGAGAATATACATACCAGTACTTCGGATCACTTGTCTCCAGAAGCTGGACTACATCTCCAGTGTAAAGCTCTCCGATCTCATTGGAAGCATCATAAGCCTTCATATTGCGAAGTGCCAGGTAGCCCTTGGCTACGCTGACCATTCTGGTCTCACCGAAATAGCTGGTTCCCGCATCCATATCTTCATTTGTATACAGATATTCCTGATTTACAAAGCCATAGCAGTTCAGCTTCGGTGAGTATACATACCAGTACGTAAAATCGCTGCTGTCGCAAACCCACACATTATCGCCGGAATACAGCTTGCCAATTTCATTGGCAGAGTCATAGCATGCTGCATTACGGAGTGCCAGATAGCCTTTCTCCACACTTACGGTCCACATGGTATCATAAGCCGATACTGAAGAAGAAATAGAATTGAGATAATCGTTATTCACATAACCAAAGGTATCATACTTCGGTGAGTATACATACCAGTAGCCGGTGGCACCTGTATAATCCATCACCTCTACCAGATCTCCATTGTAAAGCTCTCCAATCTCATTTCTGCTGTCAAAGGCTGTATCTGTACGAAGAGCCAAATAGCCCTTGGCTACATTTACCTGATAGGTATTACAGGAGGCCTCTGCTTTCTTTGGCATTCCGAAAATGGAAAATGTAATGGCTGCCGCGGTAAGAACGGGTAAATACAATTTCTTCATCTTTGTCATAGTAAAATCCCCCTTTATATAATTCTGCACAACTACAATGACTACGTTTTCCTCTTTTCACCGTTGTAATTATCTGAATATTATTTATTCTTGCATCTTATATATAAAAAATTATAACGGATTCACTCTATTATGACAAGCATTTTTATCGGCCGATGAAGTTTACTTATCTAATCTTTACAATGCAGTATAGATTTCGCAGCTCCGTTTTTTTCTTATTTTACACTATCCTGATTGGAGTCCTGTAAATCAGCTTTTTCCTCAGATATCGGAGAAACATCTCCTGCATCGAAAGGCTGGGGCGTGCCTGCAAAGCCATTATCCTTTCCCTGACCTTCGTTTCCGCCTCCCCCACCGGAAAAGCTGCCCATTACACTAAGATCAATGTCTGAGCCATCAATCAGGTTGGAAGAATCCTGCTGCTGGCCTTCGCCTGTGGATGGAATAGTGCCTGCCAGCTGGCCGCTGACGCTTTTTGCCCGAAGCTGTACCACTTCTATTAGCATATTTGCGGCTTCCTCATATTCTTCATAGCTGTAAAAAGCAGTGGGGTCATTTCCTACCAGGTCACCGATCTGGCTGCGGATTCTCTCATAAGTTTTCTCAAACTCACCACCATTCACATATTTTTCCACAAGTTCATTCAGATACCCATGGTACTGTTCCAGATATTCCTCGTTTTCCAGAAGGGCATCGAAAAAATCAGTAATGGAAAATGGCGTATCAATGGCATCGTTGATCACCGAAGTTGCTCCTGAAGACTGACCTCCCATTTTGCCGCCCATGGACATACCGCCAAAGGAAAGGTTGTAGTCCCATGGCAAAATATTCAGCTTGCCATTATATTCATACAGGTAATAATTATGCGCCATAGTACCGGAAAGGCTGTCATCGTTCACCACGAAGGCGTGAACTGCCATATATTTCAGTATATTATCTACATCCATATAGGTTTCCAAATCTGTACCTTCACTGATATTTTTTAAGGCTTCTACCACCCGCTTGTGGTCTTTTTTATCTGTATCTGTGATTTCACCGTCCCAGATTGTAGAATAGCTGTCAAGATCATCATCTGTATAGTTCAGATCTGCGCCTCCATTTCCACCCATGATTCCCATTTTGATATCTGCGGCTTCTCCATTGGGAGCTTCTCCCATTTGCGGAAAGTCCTCGCCATCCGGCATCTCTCCCTTCTGCGGAAAGTCCTCTCCATCTGGCATCTCTCCCTTCTGCGGAAAGTCCTCTCCATCTGGCATCTCTCCCTTCTGCGGAAAGTCCTCTCCATCTGACATCTCTCCCTTCTGCGGAAAACCATTTCCATCTACACCGCCGCCAATGCCCATGCTCTCCGGCTTATACAGATTTCCGTCCTCCGTTCCGTAGTTTCGCAGCATGAAGCTATCTTCCACAGCTTCCAGTGCCAGATAAACACCCCGGTAATCTCCGTTTACGCTAATTTTTGCATAATTATATAAAGAAGCATCCACACCAAGATACTGGTACATGTCGTAAACAATTGCCTCTTTCATGTTGGTAGCATCTGCATAATTGTTGTTCAGGATCAGCTTATCAAGTCCATAGCATGTCTGCCCTTCTATATAATGATCGAATTCCAGCTTAAAGCTGTACCGGTCAGTATCCGGATCATTTGCAATAGAGGAAAGGCTTGTGTTTCCTTTTGGCCGGATTCCAACAGAATAAAAGGTCTTGCCGTTTACCACCACATTGCAGGAATAATATTCCTCGGAAATAGCATTTTCCAGCATATTATTCCAGTCATCCTCGTCCATAAGAATATCAATATCCATAATCTGATCTGTGTTAAACAGCTTGCTTTCGTATTTCATTGTGACCGCATTGTTTCCATAGACTTCCTGAAGCTTATCAGAAAAAAGAGAAGCCATAAGACACAGAATCACTGCCGCAGCCATGATTACAGATGCAATCCTTGTTATATATTTATTTGTAACCATGTGCTTTTCCCTCCTGTCAGGACATATATTCACCGTTATAGCTTACCAGAGTTGCATTTTCCACACCTGCTATTTCATTCAGACGGTTTACAAATGCAGTTTCCCCGTCTTTCATGCGGATCTCTGCTGTGAACTCAATTCCCTGCGCGTTTACTGTTTTTGATTTCACTGCATATTTTTTCACTGCTTCCTTTATAAGAGAAAGAGCTGTATTTTCTGCATTTTCATCCTGACAGTTCAGAATCAGAAGATATGGATTGTCATGTATTTTTTTGTTGGCAAAAAGAATAAGAATCACGCCGATAATAGCAGAACCGATCACTGCCAGCGGCAGCATTCCCGCACCGATCACAATTCCGGCAGCCACTGCCCAGAACAGATAGACGATTTCCATAGGCTCTTTGATTGCTGCACGAAAACGCACAATAGAAAGTGCACCTACCATACCAAGTGACAGCACAACATTTGACGTTACTGCCAAAATCACCAACGTGGTCACCATAGTCATCCCCACAAGGGTCATGGCAAAGCCGGTGGAATACATTACACTGTTAAATGTCTTTTTATAAACCACAAAAATAAACATACCGATTACCAACGCTGCAACCATAGCGATCAGGGTGTCCGCTGCTGAAAATTCTGTTATACTTTCCAGAAAACTGGATTTAAAAATATCATTAAATGTCACTTTACAATTCCTCCTGTATTATCCATAATTCCGACACGCTCCATACTTGGAAAAAGACTGCTGCCGTATTTTGTCCATCTGGATCAGATTCTGAATCACTCCGGGCAAAAAACTATCAAATTTTACTTCCATGATCATCTCCCCCGGACATTGCACAGCATCCACATCATAGACCTTTTCTTCCAGAAATTTCCGGTGATACATGGTGGTCCGCACATTCCAGTCAAAAGTAATCCGCACATTTCCGGCTGCATAAATATACGGTTCCCTTATATAAGAAACAAGTACTCTGGGTCTTAGCTGCTGGTACTTCATTTTCCCGTAAAGCTCCTGCACCAGAGAAGCCGGATGATTTCTCATCCATTCCAGATTTCCCTCAAGAAGCATTCTGCACTCTTTTTCTTTTAAACGAGCACTTACCTTCATGCAAAGATTGTCATCTTTTATTTTCTTTTCCATGGTAATCTGCGTAAAATCATCATTATAGTAACGAATTCTGAACTTTTCTCTTTTCGCAACACCATTTATCTTTTCCATCAGTGCTTTGTCCTGCACATTATCAAAATAAATACTTCGAATCCGGTAGGTTCCATCAGCTCCGGTGTGGGGATCCGTTTTCATCACCTGGCGCAAACGGCTTTTAAGCTGCAGATACTGCCAGTAGGTAATGCTGTATTTCAGTTCATGACGATAATGTCCCTTCGAACTTGTTCGAATATTCAAATCTGATTTTATTTTCTTTGCTTCCATTTGTCTTACCTCCCTTCCCAAATCAGCCATCCATATTTTGGGGCTGCTTCGATCATATTCTGGTATTATAGATGCACGACCTGAAATGAACCTGAAAAACCTTGTGACTATTTTGCGAACTTTCTGCTGCACATACAAAATAAGCATCGTATTTTCTGTTTCCGGAAAGTACGATGCTTATTTTTCATATCAGAGTTTTATATTTTTAAGAATCTTATTTCACTGCCTCAAATGCTGCGTCCAAAGCTGCAATCAGGTCTTCTGCTTTCTCAATACCGATGGAAAGACGAATTGTGTTTGGCTTGATACCCTGGTCAAGAAGCTCTTCCTCTGTGCACTGGCTGTGTGTAGTTGTTGCAGGATGGATGACAAGAGATTTTACATCTGCAACATTTGCAAGCAGGGAGAAGATTGCAAGGTTATCAATAAATTTCTGTGCAGTCTTGGCGTCTCCCTTGATCTCGAATGTGAAGATGGAACCGCCGCCGTTTGGAAGGTATTTCTTATACAGATAATGACTTGGCTCACTTTCCAGAGACGGATGATGTACAGCCTCAACCTGCGGATGCTTGGACAGGTAATCTACAATTTTCAGTGCATTGCTTACGTGACGCTCAACTCTTAAGGAAAGAGTTTCCAGTCCCTGTAAAAACAAAAATGCATGGAATGGAGAAAGTGTTGCACCGGTATCACGAAGGATGATGGCACGGATGTAGGTTACAAATGCTGCCGGAGCAGTTGCCTCTGCGAAGGAAATTCCGTGATAGCTTGGGTTTGGCTCAGAAATCCACGGGAATTTGCCGGATGCTTTCCAGTCAAAGTTTCCGCTATCTACGATTACACCGCCGATTGCAGTACCATGTCCACCGATAAATTTGGTTGCGGAATGAATCACAATGTCAGCACCATACTCGATCGGGCGAACCAGATAAGGTGTTGCAAATGTAGAATCCACTACAAGCGGAATGTTGTGTTTATGTGCAACCTTTGCAACTTCTTCGATATCGATCAGGTTGGAGTTCGGGTTTCCAAGTGTTTCAATAAAGATTGCTTTTGTGTTTTCCTGGATTGCAGCTTCGAAGGAACCTTCTACTTCCGGATCTACAAATGTTGCGGTAACGCCGTTTGTCTGTGGAAGGGTATGTGCCAGAAGGTTGTAAGTTCCGCCGTAGATGGTCTTAGAAGCTACAATGTGCTCACCTGTTTTTGCAAGTGCCTGGAATGTGTAGGCGATTGCGGCTGCACCGGAAGCAACTGCCAATGCTGCAACGCCGCCTTCAAGAGCTGCGATTCTCTTCTCGAAAACATCCTCAGTTGGATTTGTAAGTCTTCCGTAAATGTTTCCTGCATCACGAAGTCCGAAGCGGTCTGCTGCATGCTGTGAGTTATGGAATACATAGGATGTGGATGCGTAGATCGGAACGGCTCTTGCGTCTGTTACCGGGTCTGCCTGCTCCTGTCCGATGTGTAACTGTTTTGTTTCAAATCCCCAGTTTTTGGAATCTTTAATATCTGCCATTTTCTTTTCCTCCGTATCTTTTCTTTTTAGCAAATAAGCTTGCCAGTAATTTTTCATTTAATGTTGTTTTTGTTATTGATTTTTGCTTTTTTCTTTGTTGCTGCTTTGTTTTTGTTGATGAATGCATAGTAACATACTGGGGATTGTCTGTCCAATATGTAAAAAAAATATCTAGTTATAGTTTTCGTCTATAACCAGATATTTTGGAATTACTGGGTGTTCTCTTTTAATGATCTTTATTTTTTATGTTCTAAATAACGCTTAACACTTTCAAGGAATGCACTGTGGATGGTATCATCCTCATCCAGCTCCGGATGAAAGGCCAGGCCGTACTGCTCTTTGTATTTTACCGCCACAATGTTTCCTTCTACTTCTGCCAGCACTTCTGCACCTTCTTCGCATTTTTCAATGTAAGGAGCGCGGATAAAAGTCATGGGAACTTCTCCCATCCCTTTCATCTCCTGGATTGTGTGGAAGCTGCCAAGCTGTCTGCCGTAGGCATTTCGCTTCACTGTTACCGGCATGGTTCCGAAATACACATGCTCATCATTGGAAAGATGGTCTGCCAGAAGGATCAGTCCGGCGCAGGTAGCAAGCACCGGAATTCCTGCTTCTATTTTTTCTTTCAGAGGCTGGAACATATCCAGTTCGCGAAGAAGCTTTCCCTGTACTGTGCTTTCCCCTCCCGGCAGCACCAGTCCGTCAAAACCGTTTTCCAGATCTTCTCTTTTTCGCAGCTCTATACACTGTGCACCTAATTTTTCCAGCTTGGTTCTGTGCTCTGCGAAGGCACCCTGTACTGCAAGGATTCCGATTTTCATTTTATTTACCTCTCTCTGCCATCAGAAGCTGGATTTCCTGCTCGTTGATTCCAACCATAGCCTCACCAAGGTCTTCGGAAAGCTCTGCAAGCATTTTGGAATCCTGATAGTTGGTGACTGCTTTCACAATCGCAGCTGCACGTTTTTTCGGGTCACCGGATTTGAAAATACCGGA
>CAKRKL010000015.1 GCA_934358405.1 uncultured Blautia sp. | reverse complement strand
GGATCCGCATGGTAACTCCATATATGTATCACCATTATATTGATGCGCTTATCCGCTGTGATGAGAAAGAGCTTGCACTGGAAGAGATGAAACGTTATTGGGGCGAAATGATCCACGACGGTGCGGATACCTTCTGGGAACTTTATAATCCTTATAACAGGGAAGAATCTCCATATGGTTCCAGTATGGTTAACAGCTACTGTCATGCATGGAGCTGTACACCAACCTATTTCCTGAGAAAATTTTATATGAAAACCAGGTAGAAACGTAAATTTCTAAAGTGATTGAACGCTTTACATTTATATAGAACAAAAAACTATCCTGAGCAGACTGCAAAGTCAAAATGCCTTGCACCTGTCTGGATAGTTTTTTTAGAAATTAAAAATTATTTCTTATTTTTCTTGGATTTCTTAGTTTCGTTCTGAGCTGCCTGAGCTTCCTCGGCAGATTTCTTAAAGCGAGCGAAGAAGCCTTTTTTCTTCTTGGCCGGAGCTTCAAGATTACCACGGATACCTTTCACTCCGACTATGTAAAGTCCACTTACTTCTGCTTTAATTTCTTTCTTCACAGGAATCAGGTCGAATACCTTCTCATCTGCGATAAGAATAGAAATCTTCGGACCAACCTTAGCCTTAACGATGGGAAGCTTGGAACGACGGAGAAGCTTAGGAGTCTGATCAATGACCATCTGTGGGAGACCGGATTCCTTAAGTGGCATTCTCTTCTTATCAATAACGAGCATGGAAACGGTCTGTTTGCTTGCTTCGATCTGTGCCTGCTGTTCTTCCTGCTTCTTCTGGGTCTTCTTGCCAAAGAAATATAAACCAATCAGTAATCCGATGAGGACTACGAGAATCACCAGAAGGACAATTGTTACTGGATGCATACTTATCCTCCTACCATAAAAAGTTTCTTATTATTACATGAAAACTATTTTACCATTGTTTTATCGAAAACGCAATTAAAAAAACATGCTCTGGAAAGATATAATAGGATAGAATTGTGGGAAAACAGGTGGTAATTCATAAAAATATCATGTATAATGAAAAACGGCGGTTACAAAGTGGATAGTTTTATCTGATATGGTTAGACTGTTAATGTCAGAACTGTTTGCTATGGATGTGGCAGCGATAAGCAGAGGCTGTCTGCAATAATAGATTTGGCGGGGCTGACAGGACAAATAAGGAGCTATACACAATATGAAGAAAACAGATACAGAACAGCAGGAGACCCCTGTTCTGGATGAGAAACAGGCTTCCGACAGCGAAATGGAAGGGACGCTTGATAAAGAATTACAGGAGCTGGAGAAGGAGAGTCAACAGGAAGAAGCGTATTATGAAGAGCGGCGTCGTGAGAGACACCAGCGTAATCTTCAAAGAAAGAAGAGGCAGATACGGGAGCGTAATCTGGCTCTTATTGTTACTGTCCTGATACTGCTTGGCGGTGTCGGATATTTCCGGGGAGATCAGATCGGGCTAAAGGATGGTGTGGAGACGCTTGTAACACGGGCTAAGGCTCTGCTTCCTGACAAGAAAGAAAATACAGACGAGAAAGAAAATACAGACGAGAAAGAAAATACAGACGAGACAGAAATCATAAAAGATACGAAGAAACCAGAGCCGGAAGAGGAAACAGAAAGTGAGATCACTTTTATGCCTCAGGCAGCAGCTGCAGGTGCAGGTTTTATTCACAGACAGGTTCGCCATGAAAAAAAGGTTCTGACAGCAGCGAAGAAGAAAGCTGCGCAGTACGACTATGATGGTGCCATCAAGCTTTTGAAAAATGACAATGCTTATAACTATAACGTACATTTTCAAGAGGCAGCGAAGAAATATAAAAATAAGAAAAAAAACTGCATAGCATGGTCACCGGAACAGGTAACTCATATTTTTTACCATTCTCTTATTGTTGATCCATCTAAGGCATTTGACGGAGATTACAAGCAGGATGGCTATAATCAGGTCATGACTACTATGGAGGAATTTAATAAGATTACCCAGACTATGTATGAGGAAGGGTATGTAATGGTAAATCTTTATGATTTGGCTGAAATTGATGATAATGGCAACATGAAAGCTAAGACTATTTATCTGCCGGAGGGAAAGACACCTTTTGTGCTATCTCAGGATGATGTATGCTATTACCATTCTCAGGATGGAGATGGAATTGCCACCAAGCTTGTGGTAGACGAGGATGGAAAGGTGCGTAATGAGTATGTACAGGATGATGGAAGCACAGTAGTCGGAGATTATGATGTTGTGCCACTGATTGACCGCTTTGTGGAAGAACATCCGGATTTCTCTTATCATGGGCATAAAGGAATTGTGGCACTTACCGGATATAACGGCATTCTGGGGTATCGTACAGATATCAGCTATCAGACCAAGCCGGAGGATCTGAATGATGATAAGCTGGCATGGCTGAATGCGCATCCGGATTTTAATCTGGAGACAGAGCAAGCTGGCGCGAAGAAGGTTGCAGAGGCTATGAAAAAAGAAGGCTGGACCTTTGCAAGCCATACATGGGGACATAAGAATATGTCTACTGTTTCTATGGAACGCCTTGAGACAGATACCGTTAATTTTAAAGAAAATGTTGACCCGCTTATTGGGGGAACAGATATTATTATCTTTGCCTTTGGCGCGGATATCAATCATGGAGGCGATTACACCGGAGATGAGAAATTCAATTATCTGAAATCACAGGGCTACAATTATTACTGCAATGTGGATTCAAACAAATATTTTGTGCAGATCACAGACGAATATTTCCGGATGGGAAGAAGAAATGTAGATGGATACAGAATGTATTATAATCCGGACTTGCTGTCGGATCTGTTTGACGCAGGGAAGGTATTTGATCCTGCAAGACCGACTCCGGTTCCGCCAATGAATGGAGGCTGAAGCAAAGGTGCTCTGTTTAGAAAAAAGTTATAAATGAAATGTGTCGGCAGACTTTCTTTTTGAAAGAAAATATGTTAGTTTTAATAGAAGACAAACTGAAGGGAGTTTAATATGAAAAGAAAAGTATATCTGGCAGCCTTGGCAATGTGCATGGCGCTTGCCATAAATGGCTGTGGAACTAATAAAGGTGAGACAAAGGACAATGATACACAGGCTACAGAGCAGGAAGCAGATGCTTCCGCACATAAGACGGATTCTGAGGGAAATACCCGTCTGGTCTCTGTTGACAATGTTGAGAAATATGTGACGATTGCAGAGTATAAAGGGATTACTCTTAATAATACTGTGAAAGAGATTACTGATGCAGATATAGACAGCCGCATTACTGAGAATCTTCAGAAGAAGTCCGAAACAGTAAATGAAGAAACAGCTGTAATCCAGAATGGCGATACGGCTACTATTAATTTCGTAGGAACCAGAAATGGAGAGGCATTTGAAGGCGGAACAGCCAATAATTATGATCTTTTGATTGGAAGCGGAACTATGATTCCCGGATTTGAAGAGGGAATTGTGGGAATGAAGAAAGGTGAAACAAAGGATGTCACAGTTACTTTCCCGGAGAGCTATCGAAACACAGAGCTGGCAGGCCAGGAGGCTGTATTCCAGATTACTGTGCAGAGCTTTAAACGTCCGCCGGAGCTGACCGATGAGTGGGTTGCTTCTAACACAGACTATCAGACTACAGATGCGTACAGGGAATCTGTGCGCACTCAGCTTGAGGAGGAAGCCAAGGAGCAGGCACAGAACAGCCTTAAAAGCACTGCATGGAATACGGTATATACCAATTCTGAGGTTATGGAGTATCCTGAGACAGACGTAGAGGATGCAGTGAAGACTTTTAAGAAGCAGGCAGAGGCATATGCTAAGCAGGGAAATATGGAGCTTCAGGATTTTGTGGAGTCACAGGGTATATCTATGGATGACTTTGAGGCACAGTGCCAACAGTATGCACAGGCAAAAGTAAAACAGGATCTGATCATACAGGGAATCATGGATGCAGAGGGCATGACTTTGGAGGACAAGGAGAGCCTTGCAATTCAGAATCAGCTGGTCGAACAGTATGCATCCGGTGATCTTGCTACTTTGATTGATACTTATGGTCAGGCAGCAGTAGACGAAAGCATTGGTCTGATGAGAGTAGAGGATTTTATTATTGCCAATGCAAAATATGATCAGACTGCAGAGGAGGACGAGGAAGCATCCGACGCTGCAGATGCTGATCAGGCAGCTGAAGAATCTGCCAAGCAGGATAACAATACAGAGGAATCATCCCAGGAGGGGGCTGAATAATCATGATTATTAAAAATGGAGAAGTATTTCAGGAAGATGGAAGCTTTCGGGTACAGGATTTATATATAGAGAATCATAAGATCGTAGCAGATGAGTCTGAGGTTACAGATAAGACTGTAGTAGATGCCAGTGGGCTTAAGGTGATTCCGGGGCTTGTAGACATACACAGTCACGGAGCATTTGGACATGATTTTTCCGATGCAGATCCGGAAGGCCTTAAGATCATTCTGAAATACGAGAAGAGCCATGGAGTGACATCTTATTGTCCTACCTCTATGACGCTTCCGGCAGATGAATTGAAGGAAATTTTTTCTACGATAAAGACAGTTGGAGACTTTCCGGAAGGAGCAGCAGTCAGAGGAATCAATATGGAAGGACCATTTCTGGATCCCAAGAAAAAAGGTGCTCATGTAGAGGGCTATATCCGTAAGCCGGATGCAGGATTTTTCAGGGAACTGAATGCTTATTCCGGAAATATGGTGAAGCTTGTAACCTTAGCGCCTAATGTAGAAGGGGCTATGGAATTTATTGATCAGGTACATAATGAAGTCTGCATTTCACTTGGACATACGGGAGCAGACTATGCTACAGCTTCTGAAGCGATGAGAAGAGGAGCACATCATGTGACACATCTTTACAATGCCATGCAGCCTCTGGCGCACAGAGAGCCGGGACTGATCGGTGCAGCCTCTGACGATGAGCAGTGCATGGTAGAGATGATCTGTGACGGAATCCATATCCATCCATCTGTAATCCGTGCGACCTTCAAGATGTTCGGACCAAAGAGAGTGGTGCTGATCAGTGATTCCATGATGGCAACCGGCATGGAGAATGGAACCTATCAGCTGGGCGGACAGGAAGTAACCATGAAGGACTGTAAGGCTACCTTAAAGGATGGCACTATTGCAGGTTCTGCTACAAATTTGTATGACTGCATGCGCAAAGCTGTTTCCTTCGGCGTGCCGATGGAAGAAGCAATTTTTGCGGCTACAAGAAATCCGGCCAGAAGCATTGGCATTTACCATGAGGTAGGTTCTCTTTCTGTGGGAAAAGAAGCTGATATTCTGCTGGTAACAGATGAACTGGAGCTGAAAGAAGTATTATAAGATGTTTTTACAGCTGTTTTGAAGGCAGCTGTGAGACAAGGGATAGTTGTGAATTTTTGTAACAACAGATAAAGAGGGAAGTATAAGATGGATAGAAGTGTTATACGCGAGAGAATGCGTAAAAAACAGCGCCAGATAAGACGGAGGAAGATTATTAAGCTGGTTACTTATGTAGTAGCCATGGTGCTTGCAGTTATCTTTGTAATACGAGGGGTGATTTTTCCAATTGTAAGCCGTATCGGAGGAAAGAGTACAGGGGAGTCTCAACAGGTACAGGCTGACGCAGAACAGACTGTAGATCCTACGGCAGCACAGAGACAGCCGCTAAAAGGGCAGAGCGATCTGACTAAGGTTTCTGCTCTTACACCGGGATGGCATGAGGATGCCAACGGACGATGGTATCAGAATGCAGATGGTACATATTATACAGGCGGGTTTGCGGACATTGACGATGTGAAATATTCCTTTGATGACAATGGTTATATGCAGACCGGATGGGTAACGAAGGGAACTCAGGACTATTATTTTAATGATGATGGTTCGTACAATGCTGAGAAGAAACGTCCGATGATCGCACTTACGTTTGATGATGGTCCTGGTGAGTATACATCAGAGCTTCTGGATTGTCTGGAAGAGAATAATGCACATGCAACCTTCTTCATGCTTGGACAGAATGTTGAGCTTTATCCGGATGACGTGAAGCGGATGCTGAAGCTTGGCTGTGAGATTGGCAATCATTCCTGGGATCATAAGAATATGTTTGAGCTTGACATTGACAGTGTGGTGAAACAGTTTAATGATGCAGATCAGGCTTTGATCGATGCCTGCGGACAGGCTTCCACAGTAGTAAGAGCTCCTTACGGAAATGCTAACGAGGAGATTATGAATGCAGTAGGCAAACCATTCTTTATGTGGTCACTCGATTCATTGGACTGGAGCTATAAGGATGTGGACCTTGATTACAAGTCTATTATGGAGGATAATGCCAGTGTGCTCAAGGACGGTACGATTATTTTAATGCATGACATTCATGAGCCTTCTGTAAAAGCTGCAGAAAGAATTATTCCGGAGCTGATCAATATGGGCTTTAAGCTGGTAACTGTCAGTGAGATGGCAGAGGCGAAGAACGTTACTCTTCAGGTGGCATCCTACAATAACTTCTGGCAGGATATTCTGGATCAGGGTCAGGTGCCTGGCTATGCAGGAAACAGTACCTCTGATGCCGATACCTCCGACAGCACAGAAAGTGATGACTCTGCTGACGGTGGAAATACAGAGGATTCCGGAGATGGCTCTGAAGATGGAAGTGATGGCTCAGATGACGGAAGTGATTCTGAAGAATAAGAGATTATAAAAATGCGCTTGTACTTATGCGAAAATTTCATAAGTATGGGCGTATTTTTTACAGGAAAGAGGGATTTGAAACTGCTGTTTTTGGGAATAATAGCCAATTTAATTGTAGCATGGAGGAATAGAGTATGTTATAATGTGCGTAAGAGTTTTACGAAAAGGATATGACTGCTTATGCAGGTATATCCATAATTGAAAGTTTAGGGAGGTAACTTTCTGATGGGAGAGAAATTACAGTTTACAGAACTTGATCAATATTTGTTTGGACAGGGGACTCATTATGACATTTACAGAAAGCTGGGAGCGCATCCTGTAAAGGAGGGCGATCAGGAAGGTGTCTATTTTGCAGTGTGGGCACCGAATGCTCAGGGAATTTCTGTGATCGGAGAATTTAATGAATGGGATGAGCAGGCGAATCCTATGACGAAGGCAGGTCCGATTGGTGTATTTGAGACCTTTGTGCCGGGAGCGAAGATTGGCCAGCTGTATAAGTTCTTTATTATTGGAATGAATGGGGAGCATATTTATAAAGCTGACCCTTATGCCAACGAGTCTGAGTTAAGACCGGGAACTGCATCCAGAATCACAGATATCCATGACTTTAAATGGAAAGACGGAACCTGGATGAAGAACCGGCAGAAATTTGATGAGACGAAGGACGCGATGTCCATTTACGAAGTGCATCCTGGTTCCTGGAGAAAGCATCCGGCAACAGAAGAGGATGAGAAAGGCTTTTATAACTACAGAGAGCTGGCAGTGAAGCTGGCAGAGTATGTGAAGGATATGGGTTACACCCATGTGGAACTGATGGGAATTGCAGAGCATCCCTTTGATGGCTCCTGGGGATATCAGGTAACCGGATACTATGCCCCCACTTCCCGTTACGGAACTCCCCAGGATTTTAAATATCTGGTAGATTATCTTCACAGACAGAAAATCGGTGTTATTCTGGACTGGGTACCTGCGCATTTTCCTAAGGATGCACATGGCCTTGCTAATTTTGACGGGACAGCTGTGTATGAACACGCAGATCCGAGACAGGGAGAACATCCGGACTGGGGAACCAAGATTTACAACTATGGAAGACCGGAGGTTAAGAATTTCCTGATCGCGAATGCTCTGTTCTGGATCGAAGAGTGCCATGTGGATGGCTTGCGTGTTGATGCAGTGGCATCTATGCTGTATCTGGACTATGGCAAGAATGATGGCCAATGGGTTGCGAATAAATATGGCGGCAATCAGAATCTGGAAGCAATTGAATTTTTTAAACACCTGAATACAGTAGTACTTGGAAGAAATCACGGAACGGTAATGATTGCCGAAGAGTCCACTGCATGGCCGAAAGTTACAGGTAAGGCAGAGGATGACGGTCTTGGATTTTCCCTGAAATGGAATATGGGCTGGATGAACGACTTCCTGGAATATATGAAGCTGGATCCTTATTTCCGGAAGTTTAACCACAATAAGATGACCTTCTCCATGACTTATGCATATAGTGAGAAATATGTTCTGGTAATTTCTCACGATGAGGTTGTGCATCTGAAGAAATCTATGCTGGAGAAAATGCCGGGAGAGCTGGATGATAAGTTTAAGAATCTGAAGGCAGCTTATACATTTATGTTCTGCCATCCTGGTAAGAAGCTTCTGTTTATGGGACAGGAATTTGGACAGCTTCGGGAATGGAGCGAGGAGAGAGAGCTTGACTGGTTCCTTTTAGGAGAAGAGAAGCACCGTGATCTGAAGGATTTCGTAAGAGACCTGCTGAAAATGTACCGCAAGTATCCTGCCCTTTATGGAATGGATGAAGATCCTTCCGGGTTTGAGTGGATCAATGCAGATGATGGAGACAGAAGTATTTACAGCTTTGTAAGAAAATCACCTACAAAAAGGAATAATCTTCTGGTGGTCTGCAACTTTACTCCTGTAGATCGTCCGGACTATCGAGTGGGCGTTCCGAAGAAGAAACAGTATACCCAGCTCCTTGATGAGAATGGTATGACTTCAAAGAAGGTATTCAAAGCAGAGAAACAGGAATGTGACAACCGTCCATTTTCCTTTGCATATCCGCTTCCGGCTTACGGGGTTGCAATTTTCCAGTATTAAATAATCTATGGACAGAACCTTTAGTATGAAAAATGCCTAAAGAATCTGGTAAAATCAAGCATTGTTTGTGATTGTTGGGGATTTTTCCAATAAGTCCAGAAAGCTGTTGAAATTTGGAAAAAGTTGCGCTATAATGAGCGCGAAGATAAGAAATGAAAATAGTTTTACATGTTGAAAGGAGATTATTGACATGAAGATATCTAATATTAAAGACATTGACAAATTTTTTAGTGTTATAGACAGCTGCAGCGGCAAAGTAGAGCTGGTAACTGGTGAAGGAGACAGACTGAACCTGAAATCTAAATTATCACAGTATGTATCTCTTGCAACTATTTTCTCCAATGGTGAGATTCCGGAGCTTGAGATTGTTGCATATGAGAAGGAAGACATTGATAAGCTTATGCATTTCATGATTAACGGCTGATTTGTATAAAGCTGTGATCTTAGGATAAAATATCAGGGGGATGTGACATTGTCATGTCCCCTTTTCTGACGTAAAATGTTTTATTGCTTTGTACAACAGAAAGGAGAAATATAAAATGGTAAAGATTGACATCATCTCCGGCTTTCTTGGAGCTGGCAAGACAACACTGATTAAGAAGCTTCTTAAGGAAGCCTTTGAAGGCGAACAGGTAGTTCTGATTGAGAATGAGTTTGGCGAGATCGGTATTGATGGTGGTTTTCTGAAGGATGCAGGAATTGAGATCCGTGAAATGAATTCCGGCTGTATCTGCTGTTCTCTGGTCGGTGATTTCGGAGCTTCCCTGAAAGAGGTTGTTGAGAAATATCATCCGGATCGTATTCTGATTGAGCCGTCAGGCGTGGGTAAGCTTTCTGATGTTATTAAGGCCGTTCAGGGTGTGGAAGAAGATGTGGATATTCAGCTGAATAGCTATACTACAGTTGTTGATGCGAAGAAATGCAAAATGTACATGAGAAACTTTGGTGAGTTCTTTGATAATCAGGTACAGTATGCAGGTGCAATTATCATGAGCCGTACAGATATTGTTGATGAGAAGAAGGCTATGGAATCTATGGAGCTTCTTCGTTCCATCAATGGAAATGCAGCTATTATTACTACTCCAATTGAAAAGCTTGATGGAAAGAAGATTCTGGAGGTTATGGAGCATCCGGTTTCTCTTGCTGACGAGCTTATGAAGGAAGAGCACGAGCATCACCATCATCACGACCACGATGAGGAGTGTGGCTGCGGACATGACCATGATCACGAGCATGAGCATCATCATCACGACCACGATGAGGAGTGTGGCTGCGGACATGACCACGAGCACGAGCATGAGCATCACCATCATCACGACCATGATGAGGAGTGTGGCTGCGGACATGACCACGAACATGACCACGAACATGACCATGATCATCACCACCATCACGATCACGATGAGGAGTGTGGCTGCGGACATGACCATGATCACGAGCATGAGCATCACCATCACGACCACGATGGAGAGTGCAGCTGCGGACACCATCATGATCATCACCACCATCATGCAGATGAAGTATTCACCAGCTGGGGACGTGAGACAATTAAGAAATTTACAAGAGAAGGACTTGAAAAAATACTTCAGAATCTTTCTGAGTCAGAAGAATATGGCGTAATTCTTCGTGCAAAAGGAATGCTTCCGACAGAGAACGGAACCTGGATCTATTTTGATATGGTTCCGGAAGAAACTGAAATTCGTGAAGGATCTCCGGAATATACCGGACGCCTTTGCGTCATTGGCTCTAAGCTGAAAGAAGACAAGCTGGCTGAGCTTTTTGGCGTAGAGTAAGTTTATTTGAACGCGAAGCGACTGCGTTCATGAGCAAGTAGCGAAGCGGATTGCGAATGTCCGCTTTACAATAGAAACAGCAGCAGAGCGTTTATGCAATTGCAGGCTGTAAAAAGTACAGGGAGGTTTCTGTAACATGGATGAAATTACAGTACCGATTTATCTCATAACCGGATTTTTGGAAAGCGGAAAAACTTCTTTCCTTAGCTTTACCCTGCAGCAGGATTATTTCCGCACAGAGGGAAAAACGCTTCTGATTCTCTGTGAAGAGGGAGAAGAAGAGTACGATGAGGATGCTCTTGCAAAGGATAATGTTATAATAGAGGTTATTGAGAAGGAAGAGGATTTTACACCGGAGCGTCTTCAGGCGCTGGATATTATCCATCAGCCGGAACGTGTAGTGCTGGAATACAACGGAATGTGGCTGGTAAGTAAGTTTGAGGAGATGCGTCTTCCGTCAGGCTGGGGAATTGAACAGCATATTACCTGCGTAGATGCAAGTACCTTCCAGGTGTATATGCAGAATATGAAATCCATTTTTATGGATATGGTCCGCAATGCGGATATGGTTGTGTTTAATCGAAGCAAGAAGGAATATCCTCTTTCTAATTTCCGCAGAAGCATTAAGGTTGTAAACCAAAGTGCAGAGGTTATTTTTGAGGATGAAGAGGGCGAGATGACAGATATTTTTGCAGATCAGATGCCATTTGATCTGGATGCAGAAATTATTGATATTCCACCGGAAGATTACGGAATCTGGTTTGTAGACGCTATGGATCATCCGGAACGCTATGTTGGTAAGACACTGCGCTTCAAGGCTCGCGCAAGACGGCCCAGAGGAATGGGAAGCAAGTTCTTTATTCCCGGACGTACTGCTATGACCTGCTGTGCAGATGATACTTCTTTCCTTGGATATATCTGTAAGAGTGCTTATGCACCGAAACTGAAGCAGGGCGAATGGGTGGAAGTGACAGCCAAGGTAGCATTTGAGAATCGTTCCGAATACCAGGGTGAGGGAATCGTTCTGTATGCTGAGAATGTAACTCCCTGCGAGCCGCTGGCGGATGAAATGGTTTACTTTAATTAAAAGGAAAATAGAATTATGTATTTAGTTGTTGGACTGGGAAACCCCGGGAAGCAGTATGAGGCGACCCGCCACAATATGGGTTTTGACACAATTGATGTATTAGTGGAGCGTCATAAGATTCCACAGGGCGGCGTAAAATTTAATGCCATGTATGGATCTGGTTTTATCGGCACAGAAAAGGTGATTTTTATGAAGCCTTTATCCTTTATGAATCTTAGCGGCGGCCCGGTACAGGAGATGGCTGCATATTTTAAAATTGATCCGGAGAGCGAACTGATCGTGATCCAGGATGATATTGATCTGGAGCCGGGACAGCTTCGTATCCGGAAGCAGGGAAGTGCCGGAGGACACAATGGTCTTAAGGATATTATCAACAGGCTTGGAACACAGAAATTTATGAGGGTGAAGGTTGGCGTGGGAGCCAAACCAAAGGGCTGGGATCTGGCAGATCACGTGCTTGGCCGTTTCTCCCTGGAAGACCGCAAGCTTGTGGATGAAGCAATCCAGCGTGCTGCCGATGCAGTAGAAAAAATTATAACAGATGGTCCGGACACGGCCATGAATGAATACAACAGAAAGAAGTCCAGTTAATCAAGCTGGGCTTCTTTTGGGCTTGAAAGGAGGAAGGTCATGCTTTCATTTATCCAGCCCCTTAAGGGAATGGCAGAGTTTGAAGAAATAGAGAAAAGTCTTGAGAAAAATCAGGGCATTGTTCAGATTACAGGCTGTCTGGAATCCCAGAAAGCACATTTGATCCACGGGCTGTCCGGTAAGGCTTCCATGCGCCTGGTGGTTGCAGGAGATGAAAGACAGGCAAAGGAAACCTTTGAGGATCTGCGCTTTTATAATAAGAATACTTTGTTTTATCCGGCAAAGGATCTGCTGTTTTTTCAGGCCGACATTCAGGGCAATTTGCTGATACGTCAGAGAATGTGCGTAATAAAAGCACTTCTGGAGCAGGAAAATCTGACTGTTGTTACAAGCATTGACGGTTGTATGGATTACCTGATGCCTTTGGAAGAAATTGAAAAAAAAGTACTGCATTTCTATGCTGACAGTGTTATCAATATGGAATTATTGAAAAAAGCACTGGTGGATTTGGGCTATGAACGTGTAGGGCAGGTAGAAATGCCGGGACAGTTTTCTGTTCGCGGTGGAATTGTAGACATCTATTGCCTTACAGAAGAGAATCCATGGAGAATTGAACTCTGGGGAGACGAGGTGGACTCCATTCGAAGCTTTGATGCCGAAAGCCAGAGATCTCTGGAAAATCTGGATGAAATTGCTATCTATCCGGCTGTGGAATGGACAAATGGTAAAGCTCTGGTATCATTTCCAGATTATTTTCCACGGGAAAAAACGCTGTTGTTTCTGGATGAACCAAACCGTATTCTGGAAAACGGACTTGGAGTAGAAGAAGAGTACCGTCAGAGCCGTATACACAGAGAGGAAAAAGGTGAGCAGGATCTTCCTGTTCAGTGGTTGTGTGAATTTTCCAAGGTTCAGAAGGAACTGAATAAGTGTAAGGCTGTTTCGTTGTCTGCGCTGGAGCCACGGGCTTTGGAATGGAATTTTGCTCCGGAGAAGTTTAATCTTACAGTTCAGAGTGTAACCTCTTATAACAGCAGCTTTGAGCTTCTTGTGGAAGATCTGAAAAAATATAAAAAACAGGGATATCAGATTGCTTTGCTTTCCGGTTCCCGTACAAGAGCAGAGCGTCTGGCAAAGGATCTTCGGGAAAATGATCTGAATGCTTTTTACGGACAGGACTATGACCGACTGATTAATCCCGGTGAGATTATGGTTATGTACGGACACGCCCGGAAAGGCTTTGAGTATCCTCTGATCAAATTTGCAGTAATTACAGAGACGGATATTTTCGGTCAGGAACAGAAAAAAAAGAAAAAGAAAAAAGTCTACAATGGAAAGAGAATCCAGGATTTTGCAGAGCTGTCTATCGGAGATTATGTGGTTCATGAAAAGCATGGGCTTGGAATTTACCGTGGAATCGAGAAGGTAGAAGTAGATAAAGTAGTCAAGGATTATATTAAGATTGAATATCGGGATGGAAGTAACCTGTATATTCTGGCAACCCAGCTGGACGCCTTACAGAAGTATTCAGGGGCAGATACTGCCAAAACACCAAAGCTGAATAAGCTTGGAACACAGGAATGGAACCGTACCAAATCCAAGGTGAAGGGCGCAGTAAAAAATATTGCAAAGGAGCTGGTTGAGCTTTATGCAGTACGCCAGGAAAAAGAAGGATATGTGTGCGGACCGGATACAGTATGGCAGCGTGAGTTCGAGGAAATGTTCCCTTACGAGGAGACTGAGGATCAGCTGAATGCAATTGAAGATACCAAGCGCGATATGGAAAGTACCAAAATTATGGATCGTCTGGTGTGCGGTGACGTCGGCTATGGCAAAACAGAGATTGCTCTTCGTGCCGCATTTAAAGCGGTGCAGGAAAGCCGCCAGGTAGTTTATCTTGTGCCGACAACGATTCTTGCCCAACAGGTATATAATACGTTTCTCCAGAGAATGAAGGAATTTCCTGTACGTGTGGATCTTTTGTGCCGTTTCCGTACCCCTGCCCAGCAGAAAAAAACGATTCAGGATCTGAAAAAAGGTCAGGTGGATATTGTGGTCGGAACCCACAGAGTGCTTTCTAAGGATGTGGAATACAGAAATCTGGGGCTTCTGATCATTGATGAGGAGCAGCGCTTTGGCGTTACCCATAAAGAGAAAATCAAGCAGCTGAAAAAAGATATTGATGTGCTGACGCTGACGGCCACCCCTATTCCAAGAACACTTCATATGAGTATGATCGGAATCCGTGACATGAGTGTTCTGGAGGAACCGCCTATTGACCGCATGCCCATACAGACCTATGTTATGGAATACGATGAGGAGACGGTCCGTGAGGCAATTGGAAGAGAGCTAAGAAGGGGCGGACAGGTTTATTATGTTTATAATCGCGTCACAGATATTGACGAGGTTGCCCTTAGAATCAGCAAACTGGTTCCGGAAGCGCGGGTGGATTTTGCACATGGACAGATGAGCGAGCGGGAATTAGAGCGGGTAATGTACGACTTTATCAATGGGGATATTGATGTGCTGGTTTCCACGACTATTATTGAAACTGGACTGGATATTTCAAATGTCAATACCATGATCATCCATGATTCTGACAAATACGGACTTTCGCAGCTGTACCAGCTAAGAGGACGAATCGGGCGTTCCAACAGAACTGCCTATGCCTTTCTTATGTACAGAAGAAATACCATGCTCCGGGAAGTGGCAGAGAAACGTCTTTCTGCTATTCGTGAATTTACAGATCTTGGAAGCGGCTTTAAGATCGCAATGCGCGACCTTGAGCTTCGCGGTGCGGGAAATCTTCTGGGTGCGCAGCAGCACGGACATATGAATGCAGTTGGATATGATTTGTATTGTAAAATGTTAAGTGAGGCGGTTAAAGAGGCGAAGGGTATTCACACAATGGAGGATTTTGAAACAACCATTGATCTGAATATGGATGCTTTTATTCCGGATTCCTATATCAGCAACGAGTTTCAGAAGCTGGATATATATAAGCGTATTGCCGGAATCCAGTCGCAGCAGGATTATGATGACATGCTGGAGGAGCTGATCGACCGTTTTGGAGAGCCGCCTAAGGCTGTTTTGAATCTGCTTGCCATTGCAAGGCTCAAGGCAATTGCCCACCAGGGATATATTACGGAAATTAAGCAGCTGCAAAGAGAAATTCGTATCACTCTTTATGAAAATGCACATCTCAATCCGGAGGGGATTCCTCCGCTGGTTGCAAAATACCGCAGACAGCTGCAGTTTAAGCCGGATAAAGAGCCGAAGTTTCTGTTTGCTCCTGTGGGTGATCTGGTGCAGGCATTGACAGCTTTTGCAAAAGAACTGACGGCCCTTGCAGAAGATACTGAATAACGAAAATTATGTGAATTCTGTCACCTTTTTTTCCTTTCTACTTGCCCTTATGGGGAAAAAGTTTTATACTCTTATTAGCGTGCCCGCATGTGGGACTGCCTCTGGTGAAGGCAGCTGCCATCTGGCACATCAGTGAAAGGGTAATTGGTGATTAATTATGAAGAAAATTGCGAAAAACACAACCGTAGCAGCGCTGGCAGGAGTAATGGCAATCGGAATGCTTTCAGGCTGCGGAAGTAAAAGTATAGATGGAGAGAAGACCGTTGCAACTGTAGACGGTACTGCTATTCCTATGGGCGTAGTAAGCTTATATGCCCGTGAATCACAGGCACAGACTGTTGCCATGTATCAGAGCTTTATGGGAAGCGCAAGCAATATCTGGAGTCAGGTAGTAGATGAAAAATCCGGTAAGACATATGGAGAGCAGGCAGCAGAGCAGTTCATGGAGCAGGTTGAGCTGATGTATATCATGAAGGAGAAGGCTGCAGACTATGATGTTGAGGTGACTTCTGATGATGAGACTGCAATTGCAGAGGCAGCAGCGCAGTTTATGAAGGATAATGATGAAGATACTTTGAAGGAACTGGCAGTATCTGAGGAGCAGGTTAAGACACTTCTTGAGCTTGAGACCTACCGTCAGAGAATTTACGAGCCGATTCGCAATGAGGCAGATGTGGATATTACAGATGAGGAAGCACAGCAGTCCTCTTTTAGCTATGTAAGTATTTCTGTCAGCGGAGATGATCTTTCCGAGGATGATATTACAGCCCGTAAGGAACAGGCTCAGGAAATCCTGGATAAAATGAAAGAGGATCCGACTGCTGATATGGGAGAGACTGCCAAGGCTGTTGATGAGAGCTACAGCGGACTGACCGGTACAATTTTTGCAAATGACAGTGATGATGAGGACATTTCCAATTCATATGATGATGCTGTTGTTGAGGCACTGAGAACCTTGAAGGACGGAGAAGTTTACGATGAACTGGTTGAGACAGACAGCAGTGTATATATTCTTCGTATGGATAAGGTAAATGATGAGGATGCAACTGCGTCCAAGAAGGAATCTCTTGAGAACACCAAGCGCAGCAATTACTATACAGAGACAACGCAGAAATGGCTGGATGATGCAGAGATTACAGTAGATGATAAGGTGCTTGCTACCTTGACAATTACAGATAACCATAGTTTTACTATTAAAGAAGTGGCTGCAGATACAAGCGAGGATACAGAAGCGAAAACCGATGAGACTGAAGCTTCTGCGGATGAGACAGATAGTAAGGAAGATAGTGCAGAAGAAGATTCTGCAAAGACAGAAAATGCAGAAGACAGTGCCGCTGACGAAGCAGAAGAGGACAGCAGCGAAGCAGACACAGAAGATACAGAAGACACTGCTGAGGATGAAACAGCTGAGGAAAATTAAGGTGGCTGCCGACAGGCAGGAATTAATCTCATAAGTTACGGAACAATAGAAAGGCCTGCCTGGGGAGATTCGGGCAGGCTTCTTTCTTTAGCAGATCTAAATGAAGGAGAAAAGGATGAAAAAAATACTTCTGATTGCAACGGGCGGTACCATTGCTTCTAAATATACAGCAGATGGTCTGGCACCGCAGATTTCAGCAAAAGAACTGCTGGAATATATTCCGGAGGCAGAAGAGTTCTGCACCATTGATGCAGTACAGCCCTTTGCCCTGGACAGCACCAATGTATGTGGGGATCATTGGCTGAAGCTGGCCAGACTGATTGAGTCAAAATATGAATTTTACGACGGCTTTGTGCTTTGCCATGGAACTGACACCATGGCATATACTGCAGCTGCCTTATCTTATCTGATCCAGAATAACCGCAGACCTATTGTGATCACAGGGGCACAGAAACCTATTGACCTGGCTATTACAGATGCACGTTCCAATCTGCTGGACAGTTTGCGCTTTGCTTCTCATGACCGGGCACACGGAATCTCCATTGTATTTGGCGGCAAGGTTATTGCGGGCACCAGGGCGAAAAAGGAATTTTCCAAAAGCTATAATGCTTTTTCAAGCATTAACTATCCGGATATTGCATCCATTCACGACCAGAAAATTATATTTTATATTGATGATAAGGATCAGTCTACCAAACCACTGGTGTTTTATCATGAAATGAATGAGAAGATTTTTCTTCTGAAGCTAATTCCGGGAATTGACGGGAAGGTGCTGGATGCTCTTTTCCCATCCTACGATGGTCTGATCATCGAGTCCTTTGGTGTTGGAGGGCTGCCTCATTATGAAAATGATGATTTCATGGAAGCAATCGGGCACTGGATCGAGGCTGGAAAGCCTGTATGTATGGCGACTCAGGTTACGCATGAAGGCAGTGACATGGAGGTTTATCAGGTGGGAAAGATTATCAAGGAACGTTTTCCTGTTTTGGAATCCTATGATATGACATTGGAAGCTTCTGTGACGAAAATGATGTGGGCGCTGGGGCAGACTCAGGATATGGAGAAATTTAAGGAATTGTTTTATACCACAATTAATCATGATCTGTTGTTTTTATAAGAAGGAGCTATGCAAATGAACAAAAAAGAAATTTCAGAAATCAAGAAGCAGTTCAGTCCGGCAAATTGTGCGATCACTCGCATCTGTGGCTGTTATGTGGATGCTGACAAGAATAAGAAGACAGAATTGAAGGAAGCATTTCTTTCTCTTTCAGAGGAAGAAATGTTCAAATATTTTGAAATTTTCAAGAAAACTCTTTCCGGTACTTTGGGAAAAAATCTGATGAACATGGAATTTCCGCTAGAAGAGGAAATGGAGGGAGGCAAGCATGAATTTCTTATGAAGCTTCGCAAAAGCAAGCTGAAGGATGACGCTTTGCTTGAGAGCTTCTATGATAAGATCATAGAAAATTATGATTACCCAGAGAATTATTACATAATTCTTATTCATGCCGTGTACGATATTCCGGGAAAAACCTCCGACGGCATTGAAATGGACGATGCTTCCGAGGAAATCTATGAGCATATTCTATGCAGCATTTGTCCGGTGAAGCTTTCCAAAGCCGGTCTTTGCTACAATGCGGAGGCGAATCTGATACAGGATCGTATTCGTGACTGGATCGTGGAAATGCCTGAGAATGGATTCCTTTTTCCTGTATTTAATGACAGGAGTACAGACATTCACGGAATGCTTTATTACTCAAAAAATGCAGAACAGCTTCATGATATTTTTGTGGATGAGATGTTTGGGTGCACAGCTCCGCTGTCTGCAGGAGGACAAAGAGATTCCTTCAACCTGCTTGTGGAGGAAACTCTTGGGGAAGACTGCCGGTATGACACAGTTGTGAATATTCACGAGAAGCTGAACGAGATCATTGAAGCTCAGAAGGATTCTCCGGATCCGGTAGTACTTACCAAAGCTGAAGTGAAACGCCTTTTTGAGGACTGCGGTGTGGAAGAAGAGAAGCTGGAAACCTTTGACAACCAGTATGATGCGGCTGCAGGTGAAAAAGCTGCAATGGTTGCTTCTAATATTACAAATACCCGCAAGTTTGAGATTAAAACCCCTGATGTAGTGATTCATGTGGAGCCTGAGAAAGTGGAGCTTGTGGAAACCCGTATTATTGATGGCCGAAGATGCCTGGTAATTCCCATGGAAGATGTAGAGATTAATGGCATCCGGGTGAACATGGGAACAGAGGACGACGGGGAGGAAATGGTATGACTCTGACTCAGCTGCATTATGCAATCACAGTGTCAAACTCTAGTTCCATGAATGAAGCAGCCCGCACACTTTTTATTTCCCAGCCAAGTCTTTCCTCGGCTATCCGGGAATTGGAAGAGGAAATTGGTGTGGAGCTTTTTCGAAGGACCAACCGTGGCATTTCCGTAACACCTGAGGGAGAAGAATTTCTGGGCTATGCCCGGCAGGTGGTAGAGCAGTATGCCCTGATTGAAGCGAAGTATATTTCCAAGGAACGTACTAAGAAGAAATTCAGTGTATCCATGCAGCATTATACCTTCGCAGTTAACGCCTTTGTGGAAATGGTAAAGCAGTTCGGAATGGATGAATACGAATTTGCTGTTCACGAAACACGAACCTATGACATCATTACAGATGTAAAGGACTTCAAAAGTGAGATTGGAGTTCTTTATATCAATGATTTCAACCGCAAGGTTCTGGAGAAGCTTTTTCATGAGTCAAATCTGGAATTCCATCCTATTCTGGAATGCAGCATTTATGTTTACATGTGGAAAGGGCATCCTCTGGCAGAACGAGATCTGATCACTCTCGAAGATCTTCGTGAATACCCATGCCTCTCTTTTGAGCAGGGAACCTACAATTCCTTCTATTTTGCAGAGGAAGTATTAAGCACTTACGAATATAAGCGTCTTATTAAAGCCAATGACCGTGCTACTCTTCTGAATCTGATGGTGGGGCTTAACGGCTACACCCTCTGCTCCGGCATCATCTGCGAGGAACTAAACGGCTCCGACTACTGCGCTGTCAAACTGGATTCCGATGAAATCATGACCATCGGGTACCTGGTTCGTAAAGGCACCACGATCAGTAAACTGGGACAGAAATATTTGGAAGAAATTGCTAAATACAAGGATAAGGCATTACACTAGCTATAGACTATACCTATAACCAGTCCTAAATTTTAAGAATTAACACTTTTGGAAAAAAGATGTTATAGTAACATTATCGACGATGAAACAAACTAAAAGGAAAGAGGAAAGACATGTCTTCAATATTAATCCAAGATGTGAGCAAAACCTTTGAGACAAAAGATGGTTCTGTGCACGCCCTGAAAAACGTAACCCTCTCCATAGAATCCGGAGATGTCTACGGAATCATTGGAATGTCCGGTGCAGGAAAAAGTACCCTGGTACGTTGTATGAACTTTCTTGAGGTTCCAACTGAAGGTAAAGTTCTGATAGATGGAAAATCCCTTGGCGAATTTTCCCCTAAGGAACTCCGTAAGGAGCGAGAAAAAATAGGAATGATCTTCCAGCATTTCAATCTGCTTATGCAGAAAAATGTTCTGGAAAATGTCTGTTTTCCACTGTATATACAGGGAAAGAAGAAAGCAGAAGCAAGAGCCCGCGCAATGGAGCTTCTGGAAATTGTAGGACTTGCGGACAGAGCGAAGGCTTATCCGGCGCAGCTTTCCGGTGGACAGAAGCAAAGAGTGGCAATTGCAAGAGCCCTGGCATCTGATCCTAAGATCCTGCTTTGCGATGAAGCAACAAGTGCGCTTGATCCGCAGACGACATCTTCCATACTGGAGCTGCTGCAGGAAATCAACCAAAAATTCGGTATCACAATTGTGATCATTACTCATCAGATGTCAGTTGTCCGTGAGATATGTACTCGTGTGGCAATTATGAAGGATGGTGAAGTTAAAGAACAAGGGCTGGTAGAAGATATTTTTAACCATCCCAAATCACAGGTCGCAAAAGAACTGATCAGCCGTGACAGCGGAAATGACATAGAAAGCAAAAAGCTTACCAGGTCTGAGATTCAAAGCGGCGAAATCATCCGAATTGTATTTTCTGAGAACTCTGCATTCGAACCGGTTATTGCAAACCTTGTACTTACTTTCCATGAACCTGTAAATATCCTTAAGGCAGACACCAAGAATGTAGGCGGTGTAGCTAAAGGAGAAATGATCCTTCAGTTTATGAGTGGCAGTACTCATGTACAGGAAATGAAAGATTATCTTACAGAGCATGGGCTTGAGATAGGGGAGGCAAACTGATTATGTGGACAAAAGAAGTAACAGATATGATCATCGCAGGTGTGGGTGAAACCTTATACATGACACTGGTATCCACATTTTTTGGATATATATTCGGAATGCCTCTAGGTATTTTATTGAAGGTATCAGATAAAGAAGGCTTACGGCCGAACGCATTTTTATACAAATTTCTGGATGTGCTGGCAAATATTTTCCGAAGCATTCCGTTTTTGATTCTTCTGATCCTGCTCATTCCATTCACCAGATTTTTGGTAGGAAAGAGCTATGGAACTACAGCTACGATCGTCCCTCTTACCATTGCAGCAATTCCTTTTATCGGGCGAATGGTAGAATCTTCACTGAATGAAGTGGATCCGGGTGTAATCGAAGCAGCAAGATCCATGGGAGCAGGTAATTTACGGATCGTTTTCAAGGTTATGCTGGTAGAAGCCAGAACTTCCCTGATTTCAGGAGCAACTATTGTAATCGGAACCATTCTTGGTTATTCTGCAATGGCAGGAACTGTAGGTGGAGGCGGTCTTGGAGACATTGCCATCCGTTACGGCTATCATCGCTGGCAGGCAGACATTATGATTGTCACCGTAATCCTTTTGGTATTACTGGTACAGATCTTTCAGACAATCGGAATGCTGATTGCCAATAAAATGGATAAACGAAAATAATAATAATATATCATATTAACGAGGAGGAACTTTATTATGAAAAAATTAATTGCAGCAGCACTTACAGGAGCATTAGTATTTGGAACCGTTGGAACATCCGTTGTATTTGCAGCAGATGATGACAAAACAATCACAGTAGCAGCATCCGAGACACCTCATGCTGAAATTCTTGAGGAGGCAAAGCCGCTTCTTGAGGCAGAGGGTTATGATCTTGAGGTAACTGTATTTGATGATTATGTACAGCCAAATGAAGTAGTAGAGAGCGGCGATTTCGATGCAAACTATTTCCAGCACATTCCATATCTTGAAAGCTTCAACGAGGAAAAGGGAACTCATCTGGTAAATGCAGGAGGAATTCATTATGAGCCATTCGGAATTTATCCTGGAACAAAAACAAGCCTTGACGATATTGAAGATGGGGATACAATTGCAGTGCCAAATGATACTACAAATGAAGCAAGAGCACTGCTTCTCCTTCAGGACAACGGAATTATTACTCTGAAGGATGGTGTTGGCCTGGAAGCAACTGTAAATGATATTGCAGAGAATCCACATAACGTAGAAATTGTAGAGCTTGCAGCAGAGCAGGTGGCACGTGTTGCAGAGGAGACCTCTTACATTGTTCTTAATGGAAACTATGCACTTCAGGCTGGCTATTCTGTAGCGAAGGACGCTCTTGCATATGAAACCTCTGATTCTGAAGCTGCAAAAACTTATGTAAATGTAATTGCAGTAAAAGAAGGAAATGAGAATAGCGATAAGATCAAAGCCCTTGTAGATGTATTAAAGTCTGACGAAATCAAAGACTTCATTAATGAGAAATATGATGGTGCTGTAATTCCATTTGAGGACAGCGAAGATGCAGCAGATGAAGCAGCAGAAGAAGATGCGGCTGAGACAGAAACAACAGACGCTGAAACAGAAACAACAGATGCTGAATGATTGTTGGGCTGTAAAGTGAATTTTGCATAATTTCAGTTAAGCATAAACAGACTGAATCCCCTGGCAGGACAGGTGCGATTCAGTCTGTTTTTGGGTATATAGAACAGGTGATTTATGCACAAAAGAAAAGGCTTTTGCGTATCTGTCTTCGGTTGGTTTTCCTATGCGAAAACAGTTGAAAAAGCACTGATAATCTGCTATTATAGAAACGAATTTTTTAGGTATCGAGGTGGGGCCTATTGAAGAAAAATGAACGGAAAAATCGCTATATCTGTCTTTGGGTGGGCATGATACTGGCGATTTTATGCGTCTGCTTTGCAGGCATGGAAGCGAAGCGCGTTATGCATACTCCGGATCTGAATCCAGCCTCTGCTTCATTGATATCACCAGAGCTTTCCAGAAGTACCCAGACAAGTGCTGAAGAATTGACAGGACTTCGGCAGGTATCTGCAAGATTGAAGGCGGACCAGCGTCTTTGGCAGAAGGATATGACCGGAATGGTATCAGTGATTATCGCGCTTGCAGTTTTGCTTGCGAATACCGTGTTTTATAAAGAAAAGAAACGTCTGCTTGTCAGAAACGATGCAGACGGAAAAAGATTTATCATCTGCTACATCCACCATCAGGATGGGCGAAGACACTGAAGATCACAGTCTGTTGTTTGAGTGCTGCGAAAATTGCAGCAGCTAATTTCCATGTAAACGCAGATATATGATCGGAGGTAAAAATTTATATGTTACTTAATATATTTATAGGAATAATGATTGTGGCAGCTGTAGGAGTAGGACTCTGGATGGCGTGGTTCGACAGTCATGGAGGAAAGAGATAATGGCACAGATTTTAGCAGTAATTATTTTCCTGGCGATGTTCATTCTGATCATCACAGAGGTCTGGGAAAGACACATTGTTACTCTGGGATGTGCACTTCTTACACTGGTTCTTGTATTTGGCCTTTGTATGCGCAGTCCCTCAGCAATTATTGAAACACTGAATATACATAGTATTTTTTCACCCGGATTCTGGCACACCGCAGGTGAAGCTGGCGAGGCTTCTGCCGGAATTAACTGGGAAACTATCGTGTTCATTGCTGGTATGATGATCATGGTAGAAGGTATGGCGAAATCCGGATTTTTCCGCTGGTTATGCATGAGGATCGCAAAAATGGTAAAATACCAGATTATTCCGATCTTTATCACATTCATGCTCCTGTCCTTTGTACTGGCAATGTTTATTGACAGTATTACAGTTATCCTGTTTTTGGCAGCAGTTACCGTAGAGCTTTCAAGACTGCTGAAATTCAATCCGGTTCCTATGATCCTGGCGGAAATTTTCTGCGCCAATCTTGGTGGATCAGCAACTATGTGTGGAGACCCGCCGAACATTATCATCGGAACATCCCTTGGATTTTCCTTTGCAGATTTTGTAACAAACACCGGTCTGATCGCAGTAGTTGCACTGGTTCTGGTTGTAGTTTATTTTTATTTTGTTTTTCACAAAGAGCTTACTGAAAACGCCGGAAAGATCGATCCGTCAACACTGCCGGATCCTTCTGAAGCAATTACAGATAAGAAAGGCTTTATCATCAGCTGGATTATTTTCCTTTGTGCAGTTGTTCTTCTGGTAAGCCATTCACAGACAGGACTTACCGTATCCTGCATCGGTGTGTTTATTGCAGCAGTGACACTGATCACAGCTGGAAAAGATGCAATTGACCTTCTGAAAAAAGTGGATTATAAGACCCTGCTGTTCTTCGTAGGACTGTTTGTAGTAGTCGGCGGTCTTGAGCAGACTGGAATCCTTACCATCATGGCTGAATTTATCGGCAAGGTAAGCGGTGGAAACCTGAAAGTAATGATTGCAATTATTATTTGGGTATCTGCTATTGCAAGTGCATTTATTGATAATATCCCGTTTGCAGCTACCATGATTCCGGTTATTGACAATCTGGCAGCTACAATGGGCGTGGATATTTCTGTTCTGGCATGGGCACTTGCAATGGGTACTGATATTGGTGGAAGTGCTACTCCAATCGGTGCTTCCGCAAACGTAGTTGGAATTGCTACAGCCGCTAAGAGTGGTCACATGATCAAATGGGGCAAATACTGCAAGGCTATGGCACCGGCTACGGTTATTGTAATTCTTGTATCAATGCTCATGATTTATGCAAGATACTTATAATATCAAGGGGGGATACTATGAAAACACAGAAACAGGTAATCATTTCCATCGGACGAGAGTTCGGAAGTGCAGGACATGAGATCGCAGAACGAATTGCAAAGCGTTACGGGCTTTCTTTGTATGACCACAATCTTTTGAGAGAGGTAGCGGACAGCCATAACGTAAACAGTGAAGATCTGGAGATTTTCGATGAGATGAAGCACAATAAGTTCCTTTATCGTACTGTTAAGGGAATGAGCAGTTCACCGGCAGACAATGTTGCTCTTCTGCAGTTTAATTTCCTTCGGGAAAAAGCAGAGAAGGGTGAATCCTTCGTAGTTGTAGGCCGCTGCTCAGAGACAATCCTGAAGGATTATTCCGGTTTGGTTTCCATTTTTGTTCTTGGAAATATGGAAGATAAAATTGCCCGTGTTTCCCGTCTTTACGGAAAAACAGAAAAAGAGGCAGAGCGCTTTATCAAAGAGAAGGACAGAAAGAGAAAGAAATATCATGACAGCCACTGTAAGACTAAGTGGTCTGAGAC
>CAKRKL010000014.1 GCA_934358405.1 uncultured Blautia sp. | reverse complement strand
GCGGAACTTGTGCTGATGTCTGCCCAACAGGCGCTATCAGCGAGGGTTGATTTTTCCCATTATACAGTGATAGCTAAAGGAGCTCCTTGCGGGAGCTCCTTTTTCATTTATGATCTTTGATTTTCTTTTTCCCTTTTTTATCCAATGCTGCCGCTGCTTCTTTTCTGACAATTTGCTGTCTTCGGATAGCTTCATCTAATGAGCGCCATCTGTCTTCCCCTTCTTTTTTCGCATGAAGCTCCTGCGTGATCAAACGTTCCATAATTTCCTGGAATTCCAGAATTTTTGCATCATCCTCAGTATCTCTTACCCTTTCTCTTAGTTCTTCCTTAAATATTTCCTCTTCCTGCCCACTTTCCTCTGGCACAGCATCTTCCAGAAGGCAAATTGATGATGCAGATCCTTCCTCCTGCAAGCCCTTCCGATCTCCTCCTGCAAGCTTTGGCAACAACGCATATATAGCTCTTAGCTGAAGCCCCCGGTTCTTCAGTTCCTTAATATTCAAAAAAAGCTGAATATCCTCTCCGGTGTAGTAACGGTGTCCCAGCTCATTTCTGCCGATCTGCAGCTTGAGCTCGTCTTCCCAGTAGCGGAGTACATAGGATTTTACGCCTGTCATCTTCACAGTCTCTGCTACTGTATAACATTTCTCCATACTACCCCTCCTTATAAAATTGCTGCTTTTATTATATCAAAGGCACCCTTAATTGCAAGAAAAAAAGGTCGACATAACTTGCCGACCTTCGCCAGAAACTGCAGCGGGCAGCCACAGCTTCCTATTTCTTCATATTGACAAACTGCGTGTATCTTGGCAGCCATACAAGCTCTACGGTACCAATTGGACCGTTTCTCTGCTTGGCTATAATAATCTCCGCAATATCCTTCTTCTCAGTATCTTTGTGGTAATAATCATCACGATAAATAAACATTACCACGTCCGCATCCTGTTCAATTGCTCCTGACTCTCGAAGGTCAGAAAGCATAGGTCTGTGATCCGGACGCTGTTCCACAGCTCGGCTAAGCTGAGACAATGCAATAACCGGCACATCCATCTCACGGGCCAGTGCCTTAAGAGAACGGGAAATATCAGAAATTTCCTGCTGTCTGGAATCGGAATGTCCGCTTCCTGTCATCAGCTGAAGATAATCAATCATTACAATTCCAAGATTGTGTTCCAGCTTATACTTTCTGCATTTGGAACGCAGTTCAGAAATAGAAATACCTGGTGTATCATCAATGATCAGATTGGAACGGCCGATAATATCTGCTCCTTCTACAAGCTTTGTCCAGTCCTCGTCCTTCAGATTACCGGTTCTCATATTCTGGGAATCCACATGGGATTCCATGGCAAGAAGTCGATTTACCAGCTGCTCCTTAGACATCTCCAAACTGAATATGGCAACTGTTACATCCTTGCGAAATGCCATATACTGGGCAATATTAAGAACAAACGCAGTTTTTCCCATAGAAGGGCGGGCAGCGATCAGCACCAGATCAGAGGCATGCATCCCGGAGGTTTTATAATCCAGATCCACAAATCCCGTAGGAATTCCGGTTACGGATCCTTTCAGCTTGGATGCCTTTTCAATATTATTGACTGCATTTAATACAACCTGCTGAATAGGTACAAAATCATCGCTGGTCTTCCGCTGAAGAACATTAAAAAGCTTTTTCTCCGCATCCTCCAGAATCATCTGTGTGCTGTCTTTCTCAAGATAACAGGAATTTTCCACTTCCTCATTGACCTTGATCAGACGCCTTAAAACAGCCTTTTCGCTGACAATATTCGCATAGTACTTTACATTTGCAGATGTGGGAACAGCAGAAATCAGGTCTCTTACGTATTCCATGCTGCTGATATCCGGAGGAAGATCTTTCTCCTTCAGACGGTTCTGAAGAGTAACCAGATCTACCGGTTTTCCCTCATTACACAGCTCCACCATAGCATCAAAAATGATTCCATACTGACTCTGATAAAAATCATCGCTGGTAAGAATCTCGGAAGCTACCAAAATGGCATCACGATCCAGGATCATAGAACCGATGACAGACTGTTCTGCTTCAATACTGTGCGGAAGGATTCTCTTGATCAGTGCTTCTTCCATTTAGTGACAACATCCTCTCTTGCAGCTTATTTATGCCTCTTCCTTTACCCACACCTTCAGGCTTCCGGTTACCTTAGGATGAAGCTTTACAGGTACGTTGGTAACACCAAGGCTGCGAATAGGGCTTGGAAGAACCAGCTTCTTTTTCTCAATATCAAGATTCAGCTGTTTCTTGGCTGCTTCAGAAATCTCCTTGGTGGATACAGAGCCAAAGATTCTTCCGCCCTCTCCTACCTTCAGAGTAAGAATAATCTCTTTATCCTCCAGATTTTTGGCAAATACTCTGGCAGCTTCCAAGTTCTCCTGTGCCACCTTTTCCTCGTTTGCTTTCTGAAGCTTCAGGTCATTTAAATTCTTCGGAGTCGCCTCAAGACCAAGCTTCTTCGGCAGGATCATGTTTCTTGCATATCCGTCACTTACATTTACAATCTCACCTTTTTTTCCAAGAGATTTTACATCTTCTAATAAAATTACTTTCATTCTTTAAATTCTCCTTCCTGATATAACTGATCTATAATTTCTTTGATCATCTGCTCTGTCTCATCTTCTGTTGCCTTCACCTGGGCTCCGGCAATATTCAGATGACCACCACCGCCCATGCGTTCCATCATCACCTGCACATTGACTTCATCAATGGCACGTGCACTTACATATACTTCATTGTTGTATGGAGTCAGCACAAAAGAAGCCTTCACACCTGCAATATTCAGCAGCTCATTTGCGGCCTGCGCTCCTACCACAGTAGGACTGTCAAGGCCTTTGCTTGGACATCTGCCGATTGCAAAGCAGTTTCTGTAAATCTGCGCCGTACGCACAACCTCTGCTCTTGCCTTATAAGCATCAATGTTGTCTCGCAGCATCTTTCGCACTCTTGTAATGTCAGCACCATTTCTCCGAAGAAATGCAGCTGCTTCAAAGGTTCGCACACCGGACCTGGTAGTAAAGTTATTGGTATCAATTACCATACCGGCATACAGGCAGTCCGCTTCCAGGCTGCGAAGCCTTAAATCCTCTGAAAAATACTGAAGAATCTCAGCTACCATCTCACAGGTAGAAGATGCATAAGGCTCTACATACGAAAGCACTGCATTCTGAATAACCTCGTTTCCTCTCCGGTGATGATCCAGCACCACAATTGTCCTGGTCAGGTACAAAAGCTCCTGGCATTCTGTATAGCTGGGCTTGTTGGTATCCACCACAACCACAACCGTATTATTGTCCACAAGCTCCTTTGCCTGGGCGCAGTCCACAAACATAGATGGCTCATAATCCGGATTATTAATATATCCTGCCATCAAAGGGCGAATAGATGTAGTCGGATCATTAACTACAATATGCACAGGTTTGCCAAGAGTCTTACCTGCACGGTAAATACCGATAGCAGCACCTAATGCATCCACATCTGTGATCTTATGTCCCATAACCACAACCCGGTCCTTGGTACTCATAAACTCTTTCAGGGCCTGTGCCTTCACTCTGGCCTTCACGCGGGTATTTTTCTCTACCTGTTGTGATTTGCCTCCAAAATAGGTGATGGTATCGCCATTTTTAATTACAACCTGATCACCGCCTCGACCAAGCGCCATCTCAATGGCAATACGACAGTACTCATAGTTCTGCAGATAATTGGAAGCATTCAGTCCGATACCGATACTTAAGGTAACCGCCATCTCATTACCGATATTAACAGTCTTGATTTCGTCCAAAATGTGGAAGCGCTGTTCCTTCAATTCCTCCAGCGAGCTCTGACGCATGATCAGAAAATATTTATCCCTCTCAAGCTTACGTACAAGACCGTCGAAATTTGAAAAATACTTAGTAATTTTCCTGTCGATCAGGGCAAGCAAAAGAGAACGGCGCACATCCTCCACACTCTCCAGTGCTTCCTCGTAATTATCAAGATAAGCAAGCGCAACAACCAGCTTGTCATCTTCATTCTTCTGAATGTATTCCTGAAGCTCTGTCTCATCATAAAAGAACACAGCTACCACACTGATATCTGAATCTACATTCTCCAGAATACGTGCCTCATTTACTACATCCTTCATTGTCACAAGCTGCATGGAAACCCTGTAGATCCGATCCCCATAGCTGGTGCTCATTTCTGCAATCTTTTGTTTCTCCGGAACAGGAATCCTGTCAGGTGTAATCTCGGGAAAAATCGTGTTGATGTTCTTGTTATACAGTTTATCTTTCCCGGTCAGCTGAGTAAACACCTTGTTGGACCAGATCATCCTTCCACTTGTGTCCATTATGGCATAGGGAAGTGCCAGGTCATCCAGAAGGCGCTTTTCCAACGATTCATACTGATTGGCAAAAGCAATCAGATCATTAAGAATCATCGGGCGGTGATAACTGGTCAGAAGCAATGCTGCGGCCACATAAATCACAAGTCCTGCCAATGACAGAAAGCCAGCCTTCACGTTTACCGTAAAGATCAGAATATTCAGTCCTACAAGAAAGATCGTCAGATATAGCGGCCATCTCATAAATTGCTTCATGGACCCTTTGAATTTCAGTTTTTTATTCATAAGTTTATCCTCACTTACAAAACTCAGATGTCCCGGCAGCAAACTGCTCCGGGAATTTTTTCGCCTTTGAAGAATAGTATAACAGATTTTCGGACATTTTTCCATAGAAGAGTTTATAAAAACAAAAAAGCCCTTAAATACCGGTAAAACCAGTATTTAAAGGGCTTATACATCAGCATCACTGCATTCAGGAAATTAGTCCTGGATGTATGGCATCATTGCAAGATGACGTGCTCTCTTAACAGCAACAGTCAGAGCTCTCTGATGTTTAGCGCAGTTTCCGGTAATTCTTCTAGGAAGGATCTTACCTCTCTCGGAAACATATTTTCTTAATTTTGCTACGTCCTTGTAATCGATTTCGTTATTCTCTTTACCACAGAATACGCAAACTTTTTTTCTTCTGCGTCCGCCTCTTCTCTTCATTGGAGAATCTGGTCTTTCGCCTCTATTATTGTAAGCCATGTTGGTTTTCCTCCTGTTTTATTCAGTTTTTAGAGCTGTGCTCTAGTTAAACGGCAATTCCTCGTCAATTCCATCCGGAATGTTCATGAAGCCCTCAGCAGCAACTCCCGGATTCGGCATGGAAGCCTCCGGAGCACTTGTGCGTGGATGGGATGCAGTGTAACTGTCACTGGAAGCCTTGCTCTCAGCAAACTCCTGATCCTCCACAACAACCTCTGTGGTGTAAACCTTCTGTCCATCACGGTTGGTATAGCTTCCGGTCTGAATACGGCCTGTAACGGCAATCTTCAGCCCCTGACGGAAATATTTCTCAGCAAACTCCGCAGTACGTCCGAAAGAAACACACGGAATAAAATCCGCACTTGCCTCTCCGTCACGACGGAATCTTCTGTCTACAGCCAATGTGTATCTGGCAATTGCCAGTGCATTCTCTCCTGCGGAATATCTAACCTCAGGATCTCTTGTTAAGCGTCCCATTAAAACTACTTTGTTCATTCTTCTTACCTCTCTTAATATGCTAAGTGAACGACCTTTAATGGTGCTCTCTGAATCTGATTATGCAAAAAGATTATGCGTCTTTTCTGACAACTAAGAATCTTAATACGTTGTCCATGATACGTACATGTCTTTCTACTTCTGCCGGACACTGTGCGTCTGCCTCAAACTGAATAAAGTAGTAGAAGCCTTCATGCATTTTCTGAATCTCGTAAGCTAATTTCTTCTTACCCCATTCTTCAACGTCTGTGATAACGCCGTTGTAACGAGTGATGTATCCTTTAGCTTTCTCAACTACTGCATCACGTACTTCGTCTTCAACTTTTGCGCTAACAACTAATGCTAACTCGTACTTGTTCATGCTTGTCTTACCTCCTTATGGTCTGTTGGCCCTTTGCCTGTCAAAGAGCAAGGATATTTTATATATCACGATTTTTGATTCTAACATACTTTTTGTGGGCTGTAAAGCATTATTTTTCCTTTTTCTGAAGATTTTTTGTGTTTTTCTCCACCATTTTACGCGGAACCATGATCTGGTGTCCGCATCCCATGCATTTCAGACGAAAATCCGCGCCCACACGCAGAATCTCCCATTCCCTGCTTCCACAGGGGTGCACTTTTTTTAAAGTAACGATATCTCCGATTTCATAAACCACTGTCATATTTTTTTACCTGTATCTGTGAAAATACCTGCCCAATTGGTTCCTTGATTAAAAGATCTGCATAACTGTCCCTTGGAGTTGATGACTTGTTGATCACAACCAGATGTTCTCCTGAAAAATAATCGATCAGACCTGCTGCCGGATAAACGGCTAAGGAGGTTCCTCCTATTATAAGAACCTGAGCCTGTGAAATCGCCCTGACAGCCTCACTGATCACATCATTATCCAGCCCTTCCTCATAAAGCACCACATCCGGCTTAATGATTCCGCCGCAGGTACATCGCGGAACGCCTCTTGATGCCTTCATATAAGCAAAGTCATAAAATTTCCCACATTTCATGCAATGATTACGATATACGCTTCCGTGAAGCTCCAATACCTTTTTGCTTCCTGCCATCTGATGCAGATTATCAATGTTCTGAGTGATAACTGCTTTTAATTTCCCGGCAGCTTCCAGCTGCGCCAGCTTTAAATGAGCCGCATTTGGCTTTGCAGTATCACACAGCATTTTATCTTTGTAAAAACGGTAAAACTCTTCAGGCTTACGCATAAAAAAGGTATGACTTAAAATAGTCTCCGGCGGATAATCATATTTCTGATTATATAGCCCGTCCTTGCTTCGAAAATCCGGAATTCCGCTTTCCGTGGAAACTCCCGCCCCGCCAAAAAATACAAGATTATCGTATTTATCAATCAGTTCCTGAAGTTTTTTTACTTCCTCGCTCATATATCCGCTTCCTCCAATCCTTTTTTTAGCCATTGTCTGCCTTTTTTACCACATCAATAGTATCCACTCTTTTTCCCTGAACTACATAACGGGTAGATTCATTCCCCGTACATGTGGAAAGTGTAACGATCTTATCCCCTACTCCAAGCTCTCCGGGGGTAGTCTTCACATCTGAATAAGAAACAATCTTGTTCATATAATCTACAAACTCCTGCCCAGGTCCCTTGAACAGCGTATATGTATCACTGTTTACCGCCGTTGTATATGCAGAAATAATCTCGTATCTGTAGTTCTTCTCCGGCGTGAAGATCCAGAAATATTTGCTCTTATTATAAGCAGAATCATCCTTGCTGAAATTCTTAAGCTGGCCAAACATACTTCCATTCTTCATATTATGCCCGTAGACAAGTGTATTGCAGTCACTGAAATCTGCTTTATTTTCATAATCAACAAAAATCGTACCTGCAAAATTATAATTCTTCTCATAGGTCATATGAAGATACTGGTCATTGTCCTCTCCCTTCACCACAGGATAGCTCACACCATCCAGTGCTTCCACATAAATCCAGCCAATTACATCTGTATTGATGCTTTTAAGGGAATCAAAATCAATATCCATAGGAGCCTTCAGCTTCGGACTGTCCGGTCCTGCCTCTTCCTCCGGTTCGCTGTCCTGCTCCGGAGCGCGCTCTGTAACTGCCATCTGGGCAATGGCATTATACTCATCTGAGCCTTTTTTATATTCTGTATAAATATGATAAAGATTGTATGCTGCATAACAGAATATACAGATTGCTGCTATCAGCACAATGGTAAGCAGCACATCTCCCACTTTATTCTTTTTTTGAGGTTTCTTATTTTCCTTCATTACAGCCTCCTTTTCTCCTGTGTCCCGAAGCTGCTTTCAAAAAATGTTCTCACAGCTCCTGCCAGTTATTATAATCGCTGAAAAAATTTCCCGCAACTGCCATTCTCACAGTGTATCCAAAATAGCCCTGCACTCTTCCCTCATGGCATTTTCCTGTTTCTGATAAAGCAAAAGTCCACAATGCCTGAAATAAGCATCGCATCCGTGTTCTGCAATAAAAGTACTGGTACACGGATTTCCTGTAAGTCCTGTTTCCAGAAGCAGAAGCTCCTGCCCTTCCCCAAAGCAGTTTTCAATAAATGAAAAACCTTTTTCCAGCATCTCCTTCGTATGCTTTAGTTCCTTGCGGCGCAGACAGCATTCCTTTTCAAACAGCTGACAAATCTGTTTAAATCCATCAGCACAATCTGTAATATGAGCTTCGCAAATACGAAGAAAATATTCCTGAAGAATTTCAAGCTGCTCCTCTTCCTGTTCCTTCTCTTTCTCCAACAAAAGTTCTGTTTTTATTTTGGCTTCCATAGCTTTTCTTTTTGAAAGAAGAAATTCTTTCATAGAAGCCACACTTGTTTTCCCCTGAAAAAATGCCTTTAGCTGAATCAGATTCTCATGAAGCTGCACTGTTCGCTGATCTATCTGCGCAAAAAGGGCTATCTGCTGCTCCAGACAAGCCATTACCAGTTCCACCAAAGTAAAGCGCTCCTCAAACTGTGCCCTGCCTGCCATCCGGCAGATTATCTCATATTGCTTTTGTCCTGTCACGCCTTCTAATATTTCAGAAATCCGATAATCTGTTTTGTACTTTTCATATAGTCTATAATAAGCAGCAAAATCCCTTGTAATTTCCTCTTTCTGAAGAAATTCGCCAATAATCTCTTCTGTTACTTCCACCTGAAGCTCCTCGTAGCTCTTTAAAAGCTCAGAAAGATCCTCCCAGCCTCTGGCAGTCACAAAAAATTTTCCGTCCACCGTATTTTCTACTATGTAAAAATTCTCTTTTTTCAGAGTCAGATAAGATAAAATCCCACCATGAACCTTTTTTTCTCTTGCATATTCCAGCCACACCTCTGTCTTTGCTTGTATTTCCAGCTTTCGCACACGATCCAGTGTTACAATATCAAATTCCCGGACAGATTTATTGTATTCAGGCGGGTTTCCTGCTGCCACAATGATCCATCCCTCCGGCACCTTATGAGTCCCGAAGGTTTTGTTTTGTAAAAACTGAAGCATGGCCGGTGCCAGAGTCTCTGACACACAGTTGATCTCATCCACAAAAAGAATTCCTTCTTTTTTCCCGGTTCGTTCCATACATTCATACACAGATGCAATAATCTCGCTCATGGTATATTCTGTGATATCCATTTCTTTTCCGCCAAAATTTCCGGTAACGATTTTGGGCAGTCCTACTGCACTTTGGCGTGTATGGTGGGTAATGGTATAGGACACCAGCCCTACCTTGCATTCCTTTGCAACCTGCTCCATAATGGCTGTTTTACCAATTCCGGGAGGCCCCATAAGAAGAATCGGTCTCTGGCGTACCAGTGGATAGACATACGCTCCCTTTTCGTTCTTTCTTAAATAGGCTGCCAGAGTATTTCTGATCTCATTTTTTGCTTCTTTTATATTCATTGGTGTGCTCCTTTAGCTGATCACCAGCTTATATGCCCAATTTGGCACATATTTCATATTTTCATTCTTTTTCACAAAAACAAAGGCCGTTTCGTAATCCGGCTTCTGTCCCGGATAAATGCCATCGCCATCTGTAAAATAAATAAGAGCCTTCAGATTTTTCAGTTCTTTTCTTTCCTGTTCCTTTTTTATATAGGTAAAAACAGGAACAAAATCTGTGCCGCTTCGCCCCTGTATCCGCACATTTCTTACATATTCTTTCCATTCCGCTTCTGAATGTATCACAGCTACAGACTGAATACAGCAGTCACATTGAATAATATAGACCTTCATTTTTCTGAAAAAATTCTCTCTTGTGCTCAGAATCTGATAGGTTTCTCCAAGAAAACGCTGTACCAGTTCTTTGGAACAGGAGCCTGATGTATCAATAGCTATTACCAGCTCTTCAAGACGATTCACTTCTTTGTATTCCAAGGGCTCGATCAGAGGCAGATTTTTGTAATGCTCCATCCCAAAATAGTAGAAAATATAATCAAAGCTCTCTTCATCCAGTTGAATTTCTTCTCTTGGAAAAGCAAATTTTTTCAGGAATTTTCTGTAATCATAGCGGCTTTTATAGAGCTGCTCCAATTCTTCCTCGCGATTTCCAGGATTAGCACCGATTCGGTGCTTCTGCCGTTCTTTCCCTGCAGTAGTATAAGTCAGGATTTTTTCCCAGCGGCTTTTATTTTGTGCCTTTTTTTCCGGATACAGGTTCCATAAGGAATGATCATCAAATGTAAGCACTTTTTCCATTTCCTCTAAGGAAAACGGAATATTTTCCTTTTCCAGCCTGCGGTATAAAACTTCTGCTGACAATGGTTTTCCACCAAAATATTCCAATATTTCCTCAAGGGCTTTTTTTTCTCTGGCAGGAATTTCCCACAGCTTTTCCGGAATGTTTGCTTTTAACAGAAGCTCTGCTGCTAAATCACAGGCTAGCTTCCACAGTCGTTCATTTGCCTTTTCTCCACAAAAAGGATGAAGATAAAGGCAATGGAAAAGAATGTGCAGATATCCTCTTTTCAGCTTTCCGGGATTTTTTGCCCAGGTACGGATAAGAAACAGGGGTTCTGCCCACAATTTGCTTCCATTTGTTCCGATTCCATGAATTTCCTGTGGTTCCAATGCTTCCGTTGGCTTAGCTTCCCCTGTGATCTCACAGGAAAGCGCCGCAATGCCAGCTGAAAAGAATGGAAATCTTGCGCAGATTTCATTGCGGCAGGTATATAAGATCTGACTTCCCAGTTCTCTGTAATGATTTTCTCTTTCGTCTTTCCTGTCTTTTATACTTCCAGAATCAAAGGGTAAAATCTCTGTCTGTATATCCATATTTATCATCCTTTAATTTCATCAGCCACACCAGGCTTTCCAGCTTCTGCTCTTTTCTTGCAGTACGGATAAAGCTCTCCAGTTCGTTTCTTCCAAACCAGTTATTTTTTTCAAGCAGCTCCATTTTCCGGATATTTTCCTCTCGGATCAGCAATTCCATGGCAGGACGTATTCTCCGCCTCAGATATTGGCTGTAAGCAATCTTTGCATCTTCCATGCAGCCAGGCTTCTCATCAAAAAAGCCCTCCAGTGCCAGAGAGAGCTTCACCTTTTCCTGACCTGTGCTTTTAAATTTTTCATATAAAAATTCCTGTTCTTTTTCCATCAGTTCCTTCACGCTTTCTTTACACAGTTTCCATAATTATTATAATCCATCTGTTCTTTTCCCACAATCCGAATTTTTTCCAACAGGCTATAGCCACAGCAGGTGCTTCCTGTTATAATGGAATTCAACCAAGAACAACAGGAGGATTTACTTGTATGATAAAAAAGAATCTGATCGTAGGACAGTCCGGCGGACCTACTGCGGTTATCAACAGCAGTCTTTATGGTGTGGTTTCTGAAGGAATCCGTCAGGAAGAAATCGGACATGTTTACGGAATGGTAAATGGAATTGAGGGCTTCCTTAAGGGCACAGTTCTGGATTTTGAGGAAGCACTTCCTAAGGAGAAGCTTGAATATCTTACCTATACTCCGGGTGCTTATCTTGGCTCCTGCCGCTATAAGCTGCCACAGTCTCTGGAGGATCCGGTATACCCTGAGCTTTTCCGCAAATTTGAGGAAATGAATATTGGCTGGTTCTTTTACATCGGCGGAAATGATTCCATGGATACTGTAAGCAAGCTTTCCCGTTATGCAGCTATGATCGGCAGTGACATCCGCATTATTGGAGAGCCAAAGACCATTGATAATGATCTGGTGCATACGGATCATACACCGGGCTTCGGAAGTGCTGCCAGATATGTAGCTTCCACAGTTCGTGAAATTACTCTTGACGCCAGCGTCTATGAGAAAAAATCCGTAACCATCGTAGAGGTCATGGGACGTCATGCCGGATGGCTCACTGCAGCAGGTGCACTTGCCCGCAAATATACAGGTGATAATCCTCTTTTGATCTATCTGCCTGAAACAGATTTCGACACGGAAGAATTTCTCTCCAAAGTGAATGCAGCATTTGAGAAAAACTGCAATGTTGTAGTTTGTGTTTCGGAAGGAATTCACGATGCCAATGGAACCTTCATCTGTGAGTATGATAATTCTGTAGGAACAGATACCTTCGGGCACAAGATGCTGGCAGGCTGCGGCAAATATCTTGAAAACCTGGTACGCAGCCGTCTCGGAGTAAAGGCACGTTCTATTGAATTAAATGTAAGCCAGCGCTGCAGTGCTTCCCTTCTTTCCGATACAGACCGCCAGGAAGCTATCACTGCCGGAATTTTCGGCGTTCAGGCAGCTCTTAAAGGGGAAACAGGCAAGATGGTTTCCTTTATCCGCCAGGAAACCCCCGCAGGCGTTTATCAGATGAAATGCGGGCTTGAGGATGTAAATCAGATCTGCAATGAGGAGAAAACCGTACCGCTTTCCTGGATTACCAGCGACGGCTCTGATATTACTAAAGAATTTATTCACTATGCACAGCCGCTGATTCAGGGAAACGTGGATCTTCCTATGGACGAGGACGGCCTTCCGGTTTGTGTATATCGCAAATAACTTTTTTACGCAAAACAGCACCAGATAGAACCATTTCCTATCCGGTGCTGTTTCATTATTGCTTAATCATTTATTTCTTATTTTTGAAAATTCTGTGATCCTTTTCAATCTTTTTTTTAACTTCACTGTCATAGATTTCTTCTTCTTTTTGTTCAGTGCGAGATTTCGGTAAAATCAGGTTCAGACATACTGCAATCAATGTTGCAAGAACTACAGGAGACTTTCCGAAAATAGTAGTCACCCATGCAGGAAGTGTTGCAAGTGCTGCATTTGCCTGAGATACACCTACACCAAGCGCAGCTGCCAGTCCTACAATAGAGGAATTGCGGTAATCCATCTCAGCAGAAGCAACCAGCTTCATACCGGTCATAGCAATGGATGCAAATACGGACACAGTTGCACCGCCCAGTACACACTGGGGAATCGTGGTAAGAAGTGCGGAGAATTTCGGCACAAATCCGGCAATTCCAAGGAATGCGGCTGCCAGTCCTAGAACCCAGCGGTTGATTACCTTTGTTGTGGTTACAATACCTACGTTCTGGCTGTATGTTGCAGTTGGAAGACCACCAAACAAAGCACCAATAATATTGGTAAGACCATAGGCAACAATACCGCTTTGAAGCTCCTGGTCCTTCGGTGTACGGTTCATGGCACCGATAGTGGTTGCTGAATAATCTCCAATAGCCTGAATGGAGTTAATCGCAAACAGAAGTCCAATGGCAACGCATGCAGAAATTTCAAAGTGCACACCAAAATGCATCAGTCTTGGAAGCTGGAATACACTTGCATTCCCAACGCTTGATAAATTTACCATGCCAAAGGGAATGGATACAAGATATCCTGCCAGCATACCGATCAGGATTGAGGAAAGCTTCCAGATTCCCTTTCCGAAATGATTCAGCGCAGTTACAACACCCAAAGTAAAAAATGCAACCAGCCAGTTCTGCCAGGAACCATAATTCGGATTGGAAACTCCTCCTGCCATATAATTGATGGCTGTCGGATACAGGGAAAGTCCAATGGTAAAGACTACAGTTCCTGTAATCAGAGGTGGGAAAAATACGCGAATCTTCTTCACCATGATTCCCATAATAACCGCTACGATACCACCTACGATCTGCGCTCCCAAAATGGTGTCAATTCCGTATCCGTCCGCAATTGCCTGCATACTTGGCACATATGCGAAGCTGACACCCATGATCATCGGAAGTCCGGAACCGATCGGGAACTTTTTTCCGATGGGAAACAGCTGGATCAAAGTGGAAAACGCTGCAATTACAAGGGCTGCCTGAATAAGGATAACCTGATCCTTGTTTTCAAGGCCGGCTGCTCCTGCCACAATAATGGCAGGGGTTACACATCCTACGATCATTGCCACTACATGCTGCAGAGCAAGGGGAAGGGCTTCCTGGATACGAGGGATACCATCAGTTTCAAAAATACTGCCTCTCTTCATATTGTTTTCCTGCTTTCTTTTGTTTTTTACAGTATAACAGACAAAGTGTACAAAAACAATTAGATTCCCTTAAAATCTTTGCGTATATTGTTGCCAAAAAATCATTCCCATTTTTGTTTATTTTTTATTATGTCAGCAATTCAAATGTATGATACAGATCCAGTCTCCCAAAGCCCCAGTCCCTGTTAGGATATTGCAGCCTTTCTTCTCGTTTTGCCCCTCTGGTAATGTAATTTTTTACACTGGAGCCGGTAAAAAAGGGACGGTTTCCGCGAATTACAGCCCACTCAAAAAGAAGTGCTGCTGCGCCTGCTGTCTGTGCAGCAGAAAGACTGGTTCCGGAAGCATAGCCGTAAAGACCGTTTAACTGCGGAACTTTAATCTGTACTCCCGGAGCCGCCACCTGTGGCACCACATTTCCATCCGGCATAAAGCCTCTGCTTGCCTGCACATACAGACTGTTATCCCGATACTGATAAGCTGTAACTGTAATGCTCTCCAGGGAATCTCCCGGAGCTGTCACCGTATTATAAGGAGAGGATTCCAGAAAATAGGTTTCTTCAGAAATCAGCCCCTGCACAGGCAGCCACATATGAAAGCTAACATTCCCACCATCCCGGCCTCTTACAAGAATTCGCCAAATTCCAGGTGCCGGCTGGATAAATCGAAAATATACCAGGGTATAGCCCGTTTGCCGTTCAATGGATATATAATTTACCTCCACCTTTGTTTCCACAAAAACAAAGGAAAGCTCCTGGGTTACATCTCCAAGGGAAGCGCTGATATCCAGAATTTCCCCGGTAGGTGACTGCAGGGACAGCTTATAAATCTCCGGCGGTTCTCCCCAAAATTCCATTGTAAATCCAGGCTCATTGTTTCCCACCCGCAAATCTGCTCCCACCTGATTTTCCCGTTCTGTAAGCCGTGCTGTATAATGATGTCTTGCACCACCTTCATTGCCTGCTGCCACTGAAACTGAAATCAGCGAAAACAGGGAAGCATAATCCACATATGTGCTGAGAGGATTTTTGCCAATATGTGCCCCCTGGCTGGTTCCTATTCCCAGACATACGGAAAGCGGCATTCTTCTCTCATTTGCCATTCGCACGGCAAAATCCATTCCCATCATAATATCATTTTCCTGAAAAAGCTCTGCTTCTGAAGGAAACAGATAAAGCTCCCGCAAATATTTTTTCGCCTGCTTTACCTTTACAATGATCAGCATTGCCTCAGGTGCAGCTCCGCAAAATTCTTCCTCCAGAGCATAGCTTCCGGCAGCTATGGCTGCCATTTTTGTGCCATGCCCGTTTGTATCCAGAGAAGGTACGATTTCTGTTGGATTTTCAGATGCCAGTGCCTGATCAATTTCTTTTTTCCAGAACACCTTTCCGTATGGCACCTCCACTCCGTCACCTTCCAGAGTCTGGTCCCAGATGCATAGGATTCTGCTGCCCATTTCATTCTGAAACAATGGATTTCTGTAATCAATTCCGGAATCAATTACTGCTATCACAGTTCCCTGCCCCTTTAGCTGAAGATATGGATGCTCCTGCAGCTTTGTAATACCTGATGCCCCAAGGCTTCCAAAATCCATATAGGTATAGCATTTGGGGATAAAGCTATAAAAATAGGTGTTAATATTCAAATTTCCCATATTTGCAAGGGGTACATAAACGACACCGTAAATGGAATTGATTTTTTGAAAGCGAAAGCCTGGGGCATTGCCCAGACTTTCATGAAGGTTTCCCATATATTTTACTATAAAGTCTGCATACAGCTCATTCTGCGCGGGAGACAGCTCGGATCTTGTCCCCTCCTCCTGAGATGTAACCGCGTCTGCATAATCAGAAAATATTTCCATGCATTTCCCCCGGTCTGTTTTAATTAAGCTTATGCACTTTTTTCTTTTTTATGCTCCCCTTTCCCGCAAAAGATCAATAGCAGTATCACACCAGCCATAAATGTAAATAAAGAGATAAATTGTGAGGTAGATAGTATTCCCACACTTCCTCTTTCAAGATCTCCCCTTAAAAATTCCAGCAAAAACCTTCCTGCACTGTAAAAAATCAGATACGCAGCAGCTGTCTCACCGTCTTTTTTCTGCTTTTTCAAAATAAAAACCAAAATGCCGTAATGAATGAAATCCAGAATACTGGAATAAATCTGAGTAGGAATCAGCGCCACACCGTTTGGGGCAAAACCGGAATCATGAAAGGTAATGGAAAAACCTCCATCAGCAGGCCTTCCATAGCAGCAGCCTGCCAGCAGACATCCGATTCTGCCAAAGCCCTGACCCAGTGCTACTGACGGCATCAGAGTATCAAAAAAACATAAAAAATCCAGTTTTTTTATCCTGCAATACACCCATGCCGTAAGGATTCCACCGATAATGCCTCCAAATACAACAAAGCCATCGGTAAGAGTAGCCCCAAGAAAGCCGGGATCAGATACAATGCTCTTCCACTCTGTGATCCAGTACAAAAGCTTGGCTCCAAAAAATCCTCCCAGAACGCACCATACTACCAGATAAAAAACATGCTCATAGGGTAGTCCTCGCTTTTTTGCTCTGTATTCTCCGGTGAAATAGGCTGCCAAAATCCCCACTGCAATCATCAGTCCATATCCGTATATGGTAAAGGGTCCTACTCTCAGCAATTCATTTTTCATAATAAAGCTCCTCTTTCTTTTTGTTCTGCAAAACAATTTTTCCAGAACTTAAAAAGTTCCCGGTTTGCCAGGTCATTTTTCCTGTTGTCTGCTGCCGCATCCGGGTCACATTCTCCGCAAATGTCCACCTGAAGAAGCTGACCGCCTTGCTTCCTGAAATGATCTGTTACAATTTCCAGTGCTGCCAGCATTTCCTTAAGGGTCATATCTCCCTGGCTCCAGGTAGTACTTGCATCTGCCACGCCAAGTATATCCTTATCAATGGAAATATAAAGAGGAAGGTCTGTGGGAAGCTGGCAAAGAAACTTGCAGCACAGCTCTTTCCCGGATTTCTCCCCTTCTATAGTATCTTCTTTACAGGTTTCACTATTCTCGCGCAAAGCCTGCAGCATTTCCCTTGAAAAAAACCTCACCTTATTCTTTAAGGAAGCTTCCACCTGGCTGTAAGCTTCCTCGTCCGGCCCAACCAGCCATACTTCTGCAAGATTCTGTGATTCTTCTATTGCACTTGCTATCCATCCTCCACAGGAAAGCAGCCCTCCAAATGCAGGCAGCTGCATATCTGTATGATTGTCAAACACAAGAAGCCGAAACGGCTGTGTCACTCTTTCAATTCCAATTCGGCTCATATAATGATAATTTCCGGAATCAATAAAATAAATTCTTCCCGGCAGAAATTGATCCAGCTTTTCCAGAATCTGAGATCTGGCAGCTTCATCACAATAGCAGTTTGTTCCGGAAATCCCCTTCAGGTCAATCCAGGATACCTTTTCTTCTCTCCAGAACTGCTCATCCTCATAAATTCCGGAAAAATCCATGATTACAATCTCTTCCATCAGTCTTTCCACTCCTCAGGAATTTCTTCTGTTTCCTGTTTTTCTTCCTGGATATCCGGCTCTGTGCTTCTGTCTGCTTCCTCCGTAACAGTCTCAGGAGCCATATTCTCTTCCTCATCCTCTTTGACAGCCTTATCCTCAGTTTCCTCCCCGGAAGGAATTTCCTTTTTCAGTCCGTGCTGTAAAATCAGGTAAAAAATAATATCAAGAGCACCATTTGCAACAAAAATCCATCCGGAAACCTGCATAGTGAGCCGGATTTCTTTAAATGGATTTACAAGAATAAATACACCAAGTGCTACAAATACAAGACTCTCAATCAGAAAGGCCTTCCAGGCTCCCAGCTTTCTTTTTCTTAATTTCAGGCTTCCTCTGAGCATCCAGAGACTATCCACAAGAATAAAAGCTCCAAGCATCAGGGTGAGAAGCTTCACAACAACCTGGGGATTCATAAATAAAAAAGCACCGATTACCAACACAATCACACCGGAAAACAGATCCAGTATAGTAGCGTTATCCTTTTCCAGAACATAAATCAAAATATGATACAGTCCTGCTCCCACAAGAACCAGTCCAAATACCACCTTACACAGTACATTTACAGTTTCCACCGGCATTAAAGCAAGGCACAGGCCCAGAATTATGTAGATAATGGAAACTGGAATCTGTCCTTTTAATGCTTTCAGCTTTTTTTCTTCCATAAGGTACACTCCTCCGTTTCTTTTCGTCAGTATAACCCTTTTAAACTTTTTCGTCCACCTTTTTTTACATTGTACAAACCTCAGGAATTCGTTATAATAATGGAAATAGCTATAGAGGCAAAGGCTTCTTAACTGAGATAAAATTCTTAATTGTACTTAGGAGAGAGAATATGAAAATCGTATTAGAACACCTCACCAAGCAGTTCCCTGCCCGTGGGCGAAAATCCAGGGAATCGGTTACTGCAGTGGACAATTTTAATTTCGAAATTCCAGACGGACAGCTCATCGGACTTCTTGGTCCCTCCGGCTGCGGCAAAAGCACCACCCTGAATATGATCTGTGGGCTTGAGAAGCCAACAGACGGCCGGATTTTTTTCGGGGATGAGGACGTTACAGAGCTTCCTCCGGAGAGCAGGGGCGTTGGCATGGTATTTCAGAATTACGCCCTTTATCCCCATCTTACAGTAAAACAAAACATTCTTTTCCCCCTGCAAAACCTAAAGGGAAAGGATAAGCTGTCCAAGGACGAAATGAACAAGCGTGTCCAGAACGCCGCCCAGCTGGTACAGATCACAGAGCTGATGGACCGACGGCCATCTGAGCTTTCCGGCGGTCAGCAGCAGCGTGTAGCCATTGCCCGGGCTTTGGTAAAAATGCCCCGGGTGCTGCTCCTTGACGAACCCCTTTCCAATCTGGATGCAAGACTTCGCCTGCAAACCAGAGAGGAAATCCGCAAGATCCAGCGTGCAACAAAAATCACAACCGTTTTTGTCACCCACGACCAGGAAGAGGCTATGAGTATTTCCGATATGATCGTTGTTATGAAAGGCGGCGTTATTCAGCAGATCGGCAAGCCCCAAAAGGTTTATGACAGCCCGGTCAATTTGTTTGTTGCGAAATTCCTTGGCACCCCGCCAATCAATGTTTTTGAAGGCGAGCTTCGCAATGGACGACTTTATATCGGAGAAAACAGTATCATAGATACGCCAGGAGCTTCTGATCAGCCGGTATATGCAGGGATTCGCCCGGAGGGCTTTATTCCGGATGTAAACGGCTCTCTTTGCTGCCAGCTTAAGGGCGTAGAAGTAATGGGACGTGACATTTCTGTAGTATCCTCCCATGCTGCTTCTATTTCTCCTGTGATCCGTTCCATTGTCAGCTCCGAAAGCAGCATTGATCTTACTGCCAAAACTATTCGTTTTACAGTAAAGCCAAACAAACTTTTTCTTTTCAACCGTGAAACAGAAGAAAGGATTTACCTTTAAAGGAGGTTCCTATGAATAAAAGAAGCTTAAAGGGCTGGCTCTATCTTCTGCCGGCAATTCTGTTTCTGGGTGTTTTTATGGTGTACCCTCTTATTGATGTTTTTATCTATTCCTTTGAAGAAGGCTACAATTTTGCATCCCAGACATATTATGGGACTGGCACATATAACTATTCCTATGTGCTTCATGATCCCTATTTTCTTCAGGCAATCAAGAATACCTTCCTTCTGGTAATCATTACCGTGCCTCTTTCTACCTTGCTGGCACTTTTGATTTCCGTTGCCTTAAGCTCCATAAAAGCTTTAAAAAAGCTTTTCCAGACTATTTATTTTCTGCCTTATGTAACCAACACACTGGCTGTCGGTCTTGTTTTTATGATCCTTTTCAAAAAAACAGCCTACTCTGACGGACTGATAAATCTGGTTCTTCAATTGTTTGGACATGGTCCCATTGATTTTATCGATGGTCCCTACTGGGCAAAGCTTCTTGTTCTTTGTATTTATACTATCTGGATCGTTATGCCTTTTAAGGTACTGATTCTGACCAGCGCCCTGGCTTCTGTAAATCAAAGCTACTATAACGCTGCCAGAGTTGACGGCACTTCCAGATTCCGTATTTTTATGCGGATTACTTTGCCCATGATTTCCCCTACCGTATTTTATCTGATTATAACAGGCTTTATCGGTGCGTTTAAGGCCTACAGTGATGCAGTGGCACTTTTTGGCACAGACTTGAATGCTGCCGGGATGAATACCATTGTAGGTTATGTTTACGACATGCTTTACGGCAACGGAGGAGGCTATCCATCTTATGCATCTGCTGCGGCTATCATTCTGTTTGTGATTGTTCTGACTATCACCTGCATCAATCTGCTGGTAAGCCGGAAGCATGTTTATTACTCATAAAAAACTGTGGCATAAAGTTAGCGAGGACAATAAATAATGGATAATTCAAACAGCTTTACTAATGAACGATCTTCTGCCTGGCATCAAAAGACAGTCAGCGTGATCACTTACATTTTACTCATTTTGTGGGCACTTATTGTGCTGTTTCCTTTTTACTGGATGGTCCTGACATCTGTAAAAAGCTACAGTTCTTATAATGCAGAGCACATTCCCAGCTTTTTTATCCTGAATCCAACCCTTCAGAATTATGCAGACGCCTTTACAACCGTGCCTCTTGGAAAATATCTTCTCAACACCCTTATTTTCACAGCGGCCACCACTGCTATTATGATGGTTGTAATCACTCTTTCTGCCTTTGCCTTTGCAAGACTGGAATTCCGGGGAAAGAATCTGGCATTTACTCTTTTTCTTTCTCTGATGATGATTCCCAATGAGCTTGTGATCATCACCAACTTCGTAACCATCACCAACCTGGACATGCGAAATACCTTTCTGGGACTGATTCTTCCCTCTGTCACTTCAGTATTTTATATTTATCTGCTGAAGGAAAATTTTGAACAGGTTCCTGATGAGCTTTACCGGGCAGCAAAAGTAGACGGCACCTCTGATCTGAAATATCTTTGCAGGGTTATGATTCCTATCTGCAAGCCAACTATGGTTACCATTGCCATTCTGAAGGTCATTGAATGCTGGAATTCTTATGTATGGCCACGCCTGATCACAGATGATCAGAATTATTATCTTGTTTCTAACGGGATTCAGGAAATCCGTGAAAACGGCTTTGGACGGGAAAATATCCCCGCAATGATGGCAGCAGTTGTTGTGATCTCACTTCCCCTTATTATTTTATTTCTGGTTTTCCGCAACAAAATCATGGCTGGTGTTTCAAGAGGAGGTACAAAAGGATGATAACAAACAAGCGTAAATTTCCATGGAAAAGGCTCCTTGTTTCCATGCTGGCTGCTGCCTTTTTGGCAGGCCTTACAGGCTGCCACGGTGCAAAGGAGCAAAGTGCCTTCTCCATTCCGGAGGAGTTTGATACCTCCCGCAATTATCAGATTACCTTCTGGGCAAAAAACGACACCAATAAAACCCAGACAGAGATCTACAAAAAAGCCATTTCCGATTTCGAAGCCCTGTACCCCAATATCACTGTGGATCTGCGGCTTTACACCGATTATGGCAAGATTTACAACGATGTCATTACCAACATTGCCACAGATACCACCCCAAATGTGTGCATCACCTATCCGGACCACATTGCCACTTACCTGACCGGAAATGACACTGTGGTTCCTCTGGATGACCTGATGGCAGACAGCAGTTATGGTCTGGGCGGAAGCAAGCTGGAATTTGATTCCGTAAAAAGTGACCAGATCATCCCCCAGTTTCTTGAGGAATGCTCCTTTGCCGGACATTACTATGCACTACCCTTTATGCGTTCCACAGAGGTCTGCTACGTGAACAAAACCTATGTGGAAAAGCTTGGCTACACCCTTCCCGAAGTTCTCACCTGGGATTTTGTCTGGGAAGTCAGCGAAAAAGCTATGGAACAAAATGCAGACGGCACCTACAAGATTAACGGGCAAAACGTGCTGATTCCCTTTATAGATAAGTCCACAGATAACATGATGATCGAAATGCTGAAGCAGAAAAACGCAGGGTATTCCACAGACAGCGGCGAAATTCAGCTTTTTAATGACACCACCACTGATCTTCTGTACACCATTGCAGATCATGTAAAAACAGGTGCTTTTTCCACCTTTAAGATTTCCAGCTATCCAGCCAACTTTTTGAATGCCGGACAGTGTATTTTTGCCATTGATTCTACAGCAGGAGCTACCTGGATGGGTACTCATGCGCCACTTGTGGATATCAGCTCCGATGCACTTGTGGATTTTGAGACAGCGGTTATGACCATTCCGCAATTTGATCCTGAGAATCCTCAGATGATTTCCCAGGGGCCTTCCGTATGCGTGTTCAATAAGAAGGACTCCCAGGAGGTGCTGGCATCCTGGCTTTTCACCCAGTATCTGCTTACAAATGATGTGCAGATCGCTTATTCTGAAACAGAGGGCTATGTGCCTGTTACCAGCAAAGCCCAGGACTCCGATCAGTATCAGGATTATCTTTCCAGGGAGGGCGAAGACAATTCCACCTACTATGATGTGAAAATCAAAGCCTCCAAGACTCTTCTGGAAAATGTGGAGCATACCTTTGTTACACCTGTATTTAACGGCTCCGCTTCCCTTCGTGACGCAGCCGGACAGCTGATCGAAAATGTGACCAAATCTGTGAGAAGAAAGCAGGAAATCAATGAGGACTACATTGACCAGCTTTACAGCGACGTAACCTCCCTGTACCATCTGGATCAGATTTCCCAGTCAGAAGCCTCCCCAAAAACAGACCTTGGACCTCTTCCTGCAGAATCTAAGATTCTCCTTATCAGTCTTGGGATGGTCTGGTTTTTCATTCTGCTTTATCTGTTCCGGGAAAAAAGAAAATGCAGGAAATAACTTTCCGGGAATCCCTTGATTTCCTCATGTTTTCGTTTATAATAAAGGTGGTTGTACATACAGCCACCTTTTTTAATAAAATACATATGCCAAAGGCATACCTTTGTGACGTTTTTTGCGTACACACAGAAAGGAGACATTATGAAAAAAAGACTTGTATTACTGATGGCGCTCTCCCTTACTTTTGCATTTCCGGGAGCTGTTATGGCAGAGGAGAATACCGCTGAAGAGACCACAGAGGCTGCTTCTGATGAGGCTGATGCTTCCGAGGAAGCTGATGTGAAGTCCGAGGGCGTTATGACTCATGATGAGTACCTTGCTGCAGCAGTAGATGACGAGGTTGTGATCGAAACCTATGTACAGGCTAAGCAGTCCTGGTGGGAAGATAAGGCAACTCTCTATACCCAGGATAAAGACGGCGCATACTTCATTTACAACATGCCATGCTCTGAGGAAGAGTATGACAAGCTGGTACCTGGTACCAAGATCAAGGTAACCGGATACAAGGCTGAATGGTCCGGAGAAATTGAGGTTGCAGATGTATCCTCTTTCGAGATTGAGGACGGTGAATATGTTGCAGAGCCACTTGACGTAACAGATCTTCTTGGCAAGGATGAGCTGATCGACCATCAGAACGAGCTGGTATCCTTCAAGGGCATGACTGTAGAAGCAGCCGGACAGGATGCTGACGGAAATGATGTTGCATATCTTTACAACTATGATGGCTCCGGTTCTGAAGGTGATGACCTTTATTTTAATGTTTCCCTTAATGGAGAAACTTATACATTCACAGTAGAATCCTATCTGTGTGACAAGGACAGCGATGTGTATAAGGCTGTAGAAGCTCTGAATATCGGCGATAAAATCGACATGGAGGGCTTCCTTTACTGGTATGAGGGTGTCAATCCGCATATTACAGCTGTAACTGCTGCTGAATAAGGATTTAATCCTGCAAAAGAATAACAAGCCCCGGAAGCATTTTTCGTACTGCTTCTGAGGCTTGTTTTATTTTGGCAGTTCTATATGGTGAATATTTGCAGATTAGGTTCACGCCACTCCAATCTTTGTATTCTTATACACATGTATAAAATAAATAATCTCCACAGTCGCTGTAATTCCCCACGAGAAAATATACAGCAGATATAATGATGGAATCGTTCTGAAATATGCAAAAACCGTATTCACCCAAATCATTCGGAATACGCAAGAACCCAGGATCACAGTTATAGTGGGCACAAAGCTTTTTCCAAGAGCCCTTGAAGCAGCAATGCTGGCATCCATAAAGGCTGAAAATCCATAGCTGAAGCCCATAATGGTCAGTCTTTTCATTCCTGCATCTATAACAGCCGCATCATTGGTAAACAATCCCAGAAACTGTCTTCCGAAAATAACAAGACAGATTCCTCCTGCCAGTCCGATACCAAAAGAATAGGCAAGACTGATCAGATAACTGTTTTTCACCCGCTTTCTTTTACCTGCACCGTAATTTTGTCCCATAAAGCTTCCGCAGGCTGTATAAAAAGCAGCCATAGAATCATAAAGCAAAGCATCTGCATTTGCAGCTGCAGAATTACCAGCTACCATAGTAGCGTCAAAGGTATTTACACCAGCCTGGATAAACAGATTGGCAACCTGGAATATTCCATTTTGTAATCCTGCCGGAAGTCCGATCTGAATAATGTATTTTGCCATTTTTTTGTCAAATTTCAGTTCAGACATACGAAGTGCATAATCTCCTCCCATTTTTGCCAGTGCGCGTAAAATCAATATTGCAGACAGATACTGGGCAATAATACTGGCCAGTGCAACTCCTGCCACATCCATTTTACAGCCAATAACAAAAAACAGATTCAGCACAACATTCACAACACCTGCCGCAGACAGATAATATAAAGGCTTCTTAGTATCTCCAAAGGCACTGCACACCGCATTACCAAAATTATACAATGCCAGCGCAGGCATTCCAAGAAAATAAATCCGAATATAAAGTACTGCTCCTTCTAACAGCTCCTCCTTTGTATTCAGCAGTTCCAGAACGCCTCTTGAAAAAAGCAGTCCGAATATCAGTACGATCACTCCGGCAGCAAAGCTTACAAGAAGAGCAGTATGTACAGTCTGTATGGTGCTTCTTTTATCCCGGGCACCGAAATATCTTGCAACCAGAACATTGATACCTCCTGCCATGCCAATGAGAATTCCTGTAAAAAGAGTGACAAGCGTAGCAGTAGAACCTACTGCCCCCAGGGACAACGAACCTGCAAACTGCCCGATTACCGCAATATCTGCCATATTAAACAACACCTGAAGCAGGTTTGTCAGCATCAGCGGAATGCTGAAAAGCAGCATTTTTCCCCAGATGGAGCCTGTTGTCAGATCCTGTCTGTCATCTTTCATTTCATTTTTCTCCTTCATCATCCATATTTTTCTGCGCAAAAAAAAGGCCTCATGGACCTTTTTTTCGCCATTGTTATATGGATTATAACACCGACTTTAGATTTTGTCATCGTGTTTTATAAATTCTTTTTAGAGCAAAACAGACAATTTCGCTTCGAACCAAATGCAAAAAAGCTCTTGACAAATATCAAGAGCTTCAAGAGGTGCCACCCAGATTTGAACTGGGGATAGAGGTGTTGCAGACCTTTGCCTTACCACTTGGCTATGGCACCATATTATTTAGTTATTCGCCGAAGCGAATGACTCCAAGGGGATTTGAACCCCTGTTACCGCCGTGAAAGGGCGGTGTCTTAACCGCTTGACCATGGAGCCTTATCAAATCGGGCTTCATGCTCCGATTAAACTCCCCCTGTTGGACTCGAACCAACGACACTTCGGTTAACAGCCGAATGCTCTACCGACTGAGCTAAGGAGGAATAAAGGTATTTTGTACCTTCAAAACTACATACATGTTACACCCTTGTCTGGAATTTGTCAAGAATTTTTTAACCTTGCGAATAACCTGGAAGTTCCATCTCGCTTCGTTCAATGGAACGACCTGCGCACTTTGCGCTTTGGTCAAGCCCTCACCCTATTAGTAACAGTCAGCTCCATGTGTTGCCACACTTCCACC
>CAKRKL010000013.1 GCA_934358405.1 uncultured Blautia sp. | reverse complement strand
GGAAGCCGATGGAAGTGTATATCCCTGTGATTTTTATATGCTGGATGAGTATCGCCTGGGGAATTTTAATCAGGATTGTCTGGATGTACTTGATAAAAAAAGGGAAGAAATTGGTTTTATCAGTCGTTCCAGAAATATTTCTGAAGATTGCGTAAGCTGTCCTTATTACAGGCTTTGCAGGGGCGGTTGTCAGAGAAATCGCGATCTGGATTTGGAGAGCGGAAGGTATAGGAGTTATTTTTGTCAGGGATATCAGAAATTTTTTGAGGTATGCAGTGCAGCTATTTGGAGCATTGCTTTTGAATTGTCGCGTTCGATTTAAATTAAAAAGTGAGCGGACGGTGTTAAAAATTATGAATAACCGTCAGCTCACTTTTTATGTTCTTATTTTTTATGAAGACTGTTTAATACGCTTTAGTTGTTGGTCTGCTTCTGGCTTTCCACTTCTGCCAGCTTCATTGCACGAACCTTCAAAGGCAGGCCGAACAGTGTAATGAATCCGTCTGCATCATGATGGTCATACATATCACCTGTTGTGAAGGAAGCAAGAGATTCATTGTAAAGGCTGTATGGAGAGGTGGTTCCGGTTTTGATGATGTTGCCCTTGTAAAGCTTGAACTTCACTTCACCAGTTACATATTTCTGTGTGGATTCTACGAATGCCTGGATTGCCTCACGAAGAGGTGTGAACCATTTTCCCTCGTAAACAACCTGTGCAAACTGGCTGCCAAGTTTTTTCTTTGCTTCAAGTGTTTCACGATCAAGAATCAGCTCCTCAAGCTGCTCATGTGCAGCCATAAGAATGGTTCCGCCAGGTGTTTCATAAACGCCACGGGATTTCATACCGACAACACGGTTCTCTACGATATCAATAATTCCAATTCCGTTTTCTCCGCCTAACTTATTCAGTTCTGTGATGATTTCGGAAACCTTCATTGCTTTTCCGTTTAAGGTTTTCGGCACACCGGCTTCAAAGGTCATGGAAACTTCAGTTTCTTTATCCGGAGCATTCTGCGGGGTTACACTGAGAACCAGCATATCATCATAGTTTGGAGCCTGTGACGGATCTTCAAGCTCAAGTCCCTCATGGCTGATATGCCACAGATTACGGTCACGGCTGTAGCTGTGCTTTGCATCAAAAGGAAGATTGATGCCGTGAGCCTGACAAAATGCAATTTCATCCTCACGGGACTGCATGGTCCATACATCTGTCATACGCCATGGAGCAATAATTTTGATATCCGGGGCAAGAGCCTTGATTCCAAGCTCGAAACGAATCTGGTCATTTCCCTTACCGGTAGCACCGTGGCAAATTGCAACTGCATTTTCTTTTCTTGCAATTTCAACCAGTTTCTTTGCAATTGCAGGACGAGCCATGGATGTTCCGAGAAGATATTTGTGCTCGTATACAGCACCTGCTTCTACGCATGGCATAATGTAATTATCGCAGAAATCATCTACAATATCTTCAATATATAATTTGGAGGCACCGGAAAGCTTTGCTCTTTCTTCAAGGCCGTCCAGCTCATTGCCCTGTCCGCAATTCACGCAGCAGCAAACTACATCATAATCAAAAGTTTCTTTCAGCCACGGAATTAATGCAGTGGTATCAAGTCCGCCTGAATATGCAAGTACAACTTTTTCTTTCATAATAATTACCTCTCCTCTATTATCCCTCTGAAACAGATAGGGTTATAATTTATAACAAGCTTAGTAAATATTTTGTACCATGTTCCTGTTGAACAGTAATTAATATACAACATAATTTATAAATATGCAATAGGAAATTTGAAAAAATAAAAAAATATTTGGGAAACAAAAAAACATTACATAGGAAACTATTACAAAATAACAAAAAATAACGAGATAAAATGTGAAAATATACATAAAATCACTATTGCATAATATTCATGATAGATGTATAATCCGAATATAATTGATGGAGGAGAACAGAATAATGATAAAAGCTGGAATTATAGGAGCAACCGGATATGCCGGCAATGAAATTGCACGTCTTCTTCTTGGACATAAAGATGTAGAAGTAGCATGGTATGGCTCAAGAAGTTATATTGATAAAAAATATGCAGAAATTTATCAGAATTTTTTTAAATTGGTAGATGCCAAATGTATGGATGATAATATGGAAGCTCTTGCAGACGAAGTAGATGTGATTTTTACTGCCACTCCCCAGGGCTTATGTGCCTCTCTTGTAAATGAAGGGATCCTTTCAAGAACAAAAGTGATTGACTTAAGTGCGGACTTCCGTATTAAGGATGTAAAGAAGTATGAAAAATGGTACGGGATTGAACATAAATCTCCTCAGTTTATTGATGAAGCGGTTTACGGACTTTGTGAGATTAACCGGGAGGATATCAAAAAAGCGCGCCTGATTGCGAATCCGGGATGCTATCCCACTTGTTCTACGCTGTCTATTTACCCTCTGTTAAAAGCCGGAATGATTGATCCGAATACTATTATTATAGATGCAAAATCCGGAACAACGGGTGCCGGAAGAGGTGCCAAGGTAGACAATCTTTACTGTGAAGTAAATGAAAATATTAAGGCATATGGAGTAGCTGTACACAGACATACACCAGAGATTGAAGATCAGTTAGGATATGCGTGCGGACAGGAGGTTTTGATTAATTTTACACCTCATTTGGTTCCTATGAACCGAGGAATCCTGGTAACTGCATATGCATCTCTGACTAAGAATGTTTCCTATGAAGATGTAAAAGCTGCTTATGATGCATGCTATGAGAACGAAGCATTTGTGCGTGTTCTGGATAAAGATATATGTCCGCAGACCAAATGGGTGGAAGGCAGCAACTATGTGGATGTAAACTTTAAGATTGATCCGAGAACCAACCGAATTATTATGATGGGTGCTATTGATAATCTGGTAAAAGGTGCTGCTGGTCAGGCAGTTCAGAATATGAATCTGATGTTTGGATTTAAGGAAACAGAAGGCCTGCTGCAGGTTCCTATGTATCCGTAAGAAAAAGGAAATTACCCGAACCGGGCCGAGGAGGAAAATTATGTTGATAATTACAGGTGGCGTTACAGCCGCAAAGGGTTTCAAGGCGGCAGCAACAGCTGCAGAAATCAAATATAAAGGCCGTACAGATATGGCTATGGTTTACAGTGAAGTTCCATGTGTTGCAGCTGGTACATTTACCACAAATGTGGTGAAAGCAGCTCCTGTGAAATGGGATCAGGATGTGGTCTACAATCATCCGGCTGCACAGGCTATAATCTGCAACAGTGGTATTGCAAATGCATGTACAGGGGCAGAAGGATATGGATATTGCAAGGCAACCGCAGATGCAGCTTCAGAAATTCTTGGAATTCCTTCAGATAGTGTTCTGGTTGCATCTACAGGTGTTATTGGAATGCAGATTCCCATTGACCGTATTGTGAATGGAGTAAAGGCAATGGCACCGAAGCTGGATGAGTCTCTGGAGGCAGGAACTGAAGCGGCAAAGGCAATTATGACTACTGACACAGTGAAAAAAGAAGTGGCAGTACAAATTGAGATTGGTGGAAAAACAGTTACAGTGGGAGGCATGTGCAAGGGATCCGGAATGATTCATCCTAATATGTGTACTATGCTTGGATTTGTCACAACCGATGCTGCGATATCCAAAGAAATGCTCCAGAAGGCATTAAGCGCCAACATTAAAGATACCTTTAATATGGTTTCTGTTGATGGAGATACCTCTACAAATGACACCGTTCTTTTACTTGCAAATGGTATGGCAGGTAACCCGGAAATCAAAGAAGAGGGTGCCGATTATGACAAATTTATGGAGGCTTTGAATTATATTAATACCTGCCTTTCCAAGAAAATTGCAGGTGACGGAGAAGGTGCGACTGCGCTTTTTGAGGTGAAGATTCTTGGCGCCAAAACAAAAGAAGATGCAGTTACACTTAGTAAATCTGTAGTAACATCTTCCCTTACAAAGGCTGCAATTTATGGACATGATGCAAACTGGGGACGTATTTTATGTGCAATGGGATATTCCGGAGTACAGTTTGATCCTGAGAAGGTTGATCTGTATTTTGAAAGCCGTGCAGGTAAATTAAAGATCATCGAGAATGGTGTTTCAACAGGATATGATGAAGCAGAAGCTACTAAGATTCTCTCTGAGGATGAGGTAACTGCCATTGCAGATGTAAAAATGGGAGATGCCACAGCTACTGCATGGGGATGCGATCTTACTTATGATTATGTAAAGATCAACGCAGATTATCGTTCATAAAAGAGAGGGAAAGAAAGATGGTAAATCAGAAATATCTGGACAAGGCAGAGGTGCTGATTGAGGCACTTCCTTATATACAGCGTTTTAACCGTAAAATTGTGGTAGTAAAATATGGCGGAAGTGCCATGCTGGATGAAGAACTGAAAGCAAATGTGATCAAGGATGTGGTTCTTCTGAAGCTGGTTGGCTTCAAGCCGATTATTGTACATGGCGGCGGTAAGGAAATCAGTAAATGGGTTGGAAAAGTAGGCATGGAAGCGAAGTTTATTAACGGACTTCGTGTAACAGACGCCCAGACTATGGAAATTGCCGAGATGGTCCTTGCCAAGGTAAACAAAGAATTGGTTACTCATGTGGAATCCCTTGGTGTGCAGGCTGTTGGTATCAGCGGAAAAGATGGCGGACTTCTTAAATGCAAAAAGAAATATTCTAATGGAGAGGACATTGGATTTGTCGGTGATATTACAAGTGTAAATCCTAAAATCCTTTATGATCTGCTGGAAAAAGATTTCCTTCCAATTGTTTTTCCAATTGGATTTGATGACAATTATCAAAGCTATAATATTAATGCAGATGATGCTGCCTGTGCAATAGCAGAGGCTGTTCATGCAGAAAAGCTTGCATTTCTTTCTGATATTGAAGGTGTTTATAAGGATAAAGATGACCCCTCATCCCTTATTTCCGAGCTTCATATTCAGGAAGCCCAGAAGCTGATTGAAGCAGGCTTTGTTGGTGGCGGAATGATTCCAAAACTGAATAACTGCATTGAAGCAATTGAGCATGGGGTCAATCGGGTCCATATTTTAGACGGAAGAATTCCGCATAGTCTGCTTTTGGAAATTTTCACAAACAAAGGTATTGGAACAGCTATTTTAAGAGAAGATGGAGAGAAATATTATAATGAACATGAATAATCAGATGGAAGAAGCAGAGGCTAGTATTCTTCATACATATAATCGTTTTCCGGTTGTATTTGAGCGCGGGGAAGGGGTACATCTTTACGATTCACAAGGAGAGGAGTACCTTGATTTCGCAGCTGGAATTGCTGTGAATTCTCTTGGGTATCATTATCCGGGATATGATGAAGCACTGAAAGAACAAATCGATAAGCTGATGCATATTTCAAATTTATATTATAATGAGCCGATTATTGAAGCCGGAGCTAAGCTTGTAAATGCAAGCCGCATGGATAAAGCATTTTTTACAAACAGTGGAACAGAAGCAATTGAGGGAGCTTTAAAGGCTGCAAAAAAATATGCATATGAGCGTGACGGCCATGCAGATCATGAGATCATTGCCATGAATCATTCTTTCCATGGAAGATCCATCGGCGCGCTTTCTGTTACTGGAAATGCCCATTACCGTGAGCCGTTTGAGCCTTTAATGGGCGGCGTTAAGTTCGCTGATTTTAATGACTTGGACAGCGTAAAAGCACAGATCACAGACAAAACCTGTGCCATTATTATGGAAACGGTACAGGGAGAAGGCGGCATTTATCCGGCAGAAAGAGAGTTCTTGGAGGGAGTTCGTGCCCTGTGCGATGAGAAGGATATTATCCTTATTCTGGATGAAATTCAGTGCGGAATGGGACGTACCGGATACTATTTTGCATGGCAGGCATACGGTGTTCAGCCGGATATTATGACCTGTGCAAAAGCACTTGGATGCGGTGTCCCGGTTGGTGCTTTTGTGCTGAATAAAAAGGCTGCACAGGCTTCTTTAAAGCCGGGAGATCACGGCACAACTTATGGAGGAAATCCGTTTGTATGTGCTGCTGTAAGCAAGGTTTTTGATATTTACGAGAAGGATATGATTCTTACTCATGTGCAGGAGCTGACTCCATATCTTGAGAAAAAACTGGATGAGCTTGTGGAAAAACACCAGTGTGCAGCTGCAAGAAGAGGCATGGGATTCATGCAGGGAATTGTGATCCAGGGACGTCCGGTTGGGGAGGTTGTAAAGAAAGCTCTGGAGAAGAAGCTTCTGGTTATTTCTGCTGGAAGCGATGTGCTTCGTATTGTGCCTCCTCTTGTGATCACAAAGGCAGATATTGATGAGATGGCAGAGATTCTGGATGAGTGTCTGGCATAAATTACAGTAAAAATTTGGCACAGAAGTTCTTCTTGGCCAATGAAAAAAGATACTCTGAAAGCATGTTTTTGATGTGCTTTCGGGGTATCTTTTTTGTCTGAAAAGACCCGGTTCGATAGTCTTATTCTTCTGCGAAGTCGAATTCGTCTTTGAATTTCTCTTTGAAAATATCAAAAACGGCGGAGAGTATATCGTCATCATCAACAAAAACGTAGCTCTCTGCTTCGTTATTTCCACCTTCCTCGACCTGAAGGATCAGAACTTCCTCATCCTCGTTTTCCTCTTCGCCTTCCACGTCCTCGATTGGCGGGAGAAGAACTGCGTAGCGCTTTCCTTCATAATCAATCTGATCCAGAAATTCAAAGTCCATGTCTTCTCCGTTCTCGTCAGTGAGAGTGATGATCTCAATTTCCTCTTCAACTGGTGTGCTCTTGTTCATTTCGTCAGCCATATCTTTTCTCCTTTCGTGATGAATGTCCGTACGTTCGACAGTCATCTGATGTTGGACTTATTATACCAACTGATGGGCGGATTGGATAGGTGGAAAATATAGAAATTTCTATGAAATTTTGTGCAGGAGGTATAAATTTTCAGACAAGGAATTATTTTGGAAAAATACAGTTGACAAGTAAAGTTGTCAATGCTACAATAGCAACAATATGAAATGACAAATATACTTGTCAAAATGACAAAGAAACAAGTCATTCTTATGTGCGGCTTACACGAAAGAGAAATCTGCCATCCGCGGCAGAAGAAAGGAAAAGAAATGGCACTGGAGAACCGTTTGAAGGAATACCGGGCGCGGCTGGGAATCAATCAGGCTGATATGGGGAAGCTTGCAGGAGTATCCAGACAGACCATCAGTCTTATTGAGCGCGGGGATTACTCGCCGTCAGTAACCCTGGCTCTGAAGCTGGCAAAGATCTGCCAGGTGACAGTGGAAGATATTTTTATTTATGCGGAGGATGAAGAAGATGAATAAGGGAAAATCTAAGAAGAAAATGAATTCATATTTAAAGATGATACTGCTCATGGCAGCAGGCGGTGTTGTCGGTGGAATTGTTGGTTTTGTTACAGCGTTTAGCGGAGAGGATTATATAGCAGTTATCGGGCATGGAATGAATGCTTTTCTTTTTGCGGTACGTGATCATGCATTAATGCTGGAATGTATTTGCGGTGCAATCTGTCTTGTGATCTGCGAGACCAATTATGGGAAGATGAAGAGAATGGGAAAACAGATGCAGGATGCTGGGGACGATGAATATCATGAACTGCAGTATCGCATTGAGGTGTCCTCCAGCTGGGGTATGATCGCAAGTACAGTGGGAACCGTTCTTATGATGCTGATCATTTCACCAGGATATTCTATGAAATATATTGAAAGCCAGAGCACAGGTGAGACATGGATGTTTTTAGCAGAAATCGTCGTGTTTTTGGACTGGTCGGATATTTTAGTTTGTGGCAGGTTCGCTATGTAAAGCTGGTCCAGAGACTTTATCCGGAGAAGAAAGGCGACCCTACTTCTATGAAATTCCAGGAGCAGTGGCTCGCAAGCTGTGACGAAGCGGAGAAGGAAGAAATCTACGAAGCAAGCTATAAGACTTACCTGCTGACTGGAAAAGTACTTCCTGTCTGCACATTGGTGGCTATGCTGCTTCATATGGTATGGAATACAGGAGTTCTCGCTATTATCATCCCAGCTTTTCTCTGGATCTTATCGTCATCTAATTATTGTCACTGCTGTGTTACGAAAAAAAGTGAAAAACTTGCGAAGTGAATGAATCTTTGAAAAATACATATAATACTATTGTGGAGGTGCCGGAAGAGCACCTCCTTTTCTTCCAAAGAAAGGGAGCATCTTTGGGGAAAACGGCAGAATGTTAATTGAATCAAAGAAAGAATCTGGAAGTATAGGACGCTTATGGAGGTATTATATGTGGGGAATTCTTGTGGCATTGATATCTGGTGCATTGATGAGCATTCAGGGAGTATTTAATACGGAAGTGACCAAGCAGACCAGCTTGTGGGTGTCTACCGGATGGGTGCAGCTGTCTGCATTTGCGGTCTGTGTGCTGGCATGGATCTTTACAGGAAGGGACAGCATTGCAGCCCTGTGGCAGGTGGAGAATAAATATACCCTGCTTGGAGGTGTGATCGGTGCCTTTATCACCATTACAGTGATCCAGAGTATGGGAAGCTTAGGCCCTGCCAGAGCAGCCATGCTGATCGTCATTTCCCAGCTGGCAGTGGCTTATGTAATAGAATTATTTGGTTTATTCGGAGTAGAAAAAGTGGATTTTGAGTGGCGCAGACTGCTTGGCATGGCCATTGCAATTGTAGGAATTGTCATATTTAAATGGGAGAAATAATGATAAAAAGGATATGAGTGTCAAAAAAATAAAAGGTTGATAAAATTTAGAAATGGTATTGTAAAAAATGTAAAGTTTCGTTAAAATAGATGAGGTAAAGCATGAGTGGCGGGGAACCTTGACAAAAAGCGGAAAGGGGAACCGGCATGGAAAGAAAAAAGAAGCTTATATGTGGAATCCGGATAGCTTTATTTGCAGTCTTGGCGGCAGTATGTATGACAGGATGTACGAGCCGCGAGGATGTTTTTCTGGAAGAAATTGCAGGTGATACAGATCGTATCGAAGGTACAGAGAATGCCAAAGCCACAGGCAGCACTGGGGAAAAACAGACGGACCTCGGAGAACTTGATAATCCGGTTTCAGGAGATGACGTTCCTCTGGTGACACAGATTCCACAGACCATATTTGTAGATATATGCGGCGCAGTTGCAAATCCTGGAGTATATGAACTGGATGAAGGAAGCCGTATTTTTCAGGCAGTAGATGCTGCAGGTGGATATTTGCCAGAAGCCGCGCAGAATTATCTGAACAAAGCCAGAAGCCTTATGGATGGACAGCAGATATATGTTCCCACAGAGGAAGAAATCGCTGAGCATCTGGAAGCTATTGCTGCAAAGGCACCGGAAGCTCTGCAAGGTAGTGAATCACAAGATGCAGGCAACGTGGAGAGGCCAGAGAGCAGTACAGCTGAAGAGGCAGGAAGTGATTTGGCCATTAACCTGAATACTGCAGATACGTCGCAGCTTTGTACCTTAAGTGGAATCGGGCAGTCCAAGGCGGAAGCCATTATTGCATATAGAGAAGAACATGGAGGCTTCACCTCCGTAGAAGAAATTATGAATGTAGAAGGTATCAAAGAGGGTACCTTTTCCAAAATAAAAGATAAGATATCAGTGGGATAAGGGAGAGTCTGAATGAGCAGGAAAGTTTTGGTTGTAGATGATGAGAAACTGATCGTGAAGGGAATTCGATTCAGTCTGGAGCAGGACGGCATGGAAGTCGATTGTGCTTATGATGGAGAGGAAGCCCTGGAGATGGCGAAGGAGAAGAAATATGACATTATTCTTCTTGACCTTATGCTTCCTAAGATGGACGGCTTTGAGGTGTGTCAGCAGATCAGGGAATTTTCCAATGTTCCTATTGTAATGCTTACCGCCAAGGGAGAGGATATGGATAAGATCCTTGGTCTTGAATATGGAGCAGATGATTATATTACCAAGCCGTTTAATATTCTTGAGGTAAAGGCGAGAATCAAGGCAATCATGCGCCGCGCAGGCAGCAATCAGGAGGAGAAGGAGAAGGCGAAGACTATTGAAGCCGGAGATCTGAAGATGGATTGTGAAAGCCGCCGGGTATTTATTGCAGGCAAGGAAATCAATCTGACTGCCAAGGAATTTGATGTGCTGGAGCTTCTGGTGTTCAATCCGAACAAGGTATACAGTCGTGAGAACCTGCTTAACATCGTATGGGGATATGAGTATCCGGGTGATGTCCGTACTGTGGATGTACATATCCGACGTTTAAGAGAAAAAATTGAGGCGAATCCCAGTGAGCCGAAATATGTACACACCAAATGGGGTGTGGGATACTATTTCCAGGCGTAAGCGATGCCGGAGAAAAAGAAACCAAGCTTTTTGAAAAGTCTGCGCTTTCGTATATTGATCATTCTGGTTATTCTGGGAATCGTACCAAGTGTCATAGTTGCCAATGTGATGGTGGCGGCTTATGAGAGCAGGGCTGTAGCTGTGCGTACTCAGACTGTTGAGAAGCAGTGTGACATTTTGTGCAACCTGTTAATTAAAGAAAATTATATGAATGACTCCAGCTCGCAGGACGTAAACAGCAAGCTGGAGTTGTTGTCTAATGTATATGACGGCAGAATTCTGCTGGTTGACAGGGACTACAGGATCATCAAGGATACCTATGGTGTGGATGAAGATAAGACATTGATCTCCAGTATGGTGATTAAGTGTTTCAAGGGTGAAAAGGCCAGCCGTTATAATAACAAAACACAGAAAATTGAGATGGCACTTCCTGTGAAGAGCCCGGAAGTGAAGCAGCTTCAGGGGGCTATGCTGATCAGCTTTTCTTCTAAGGAAATTGCTGAGAACATTCAGGAACTGGAACAGAAGAGTATTTTGATTACCGGAATTATTATTGTACTTGCAGCACTTCTTGGATATATACTTTCTACTGTGCTTGTGAAACCATTTGCAAGAGTTACCAAGTCCATTGAGGATCTGACAGATGGCTATCAGAATGAGGAGATCTCTGTCCCAGATTATACAGAGACTGCATTAATTACAGATGCATTTAATAAGATGCTTTCTCGTATGAAAACATTGGATGAATCCAGAAATGAATTTGTGTCCAATGTGTCGCATGAGCTGAAAACCCCTCTTACTTCCATGAAGGTGCTTGCAGATTCCCTTGTGGGACAGGAAGGCGTACCGGAGGAGCTTTATCAGGAATTCATGAGTGATATTACAGCAGAGATTGACCGTGAGAATAAGATTATTACGGATCTGCTTTCCCTGGTGAAGCTGGACAAGAAGGCCGCCGATCTGAATGTAGAGCATTTGAATATCAATCAGCTTCTTGAGGATATTTTGAAAAGGCTTCGTCCTATTGCAGACAAGCGGAATATTGATCTGATTCTGGATAGCTTCCGCCCTGTGGAGGCTGATGTGGATGAGGTGAAATTTACTCTTGCAATCAGCAACCTGGTGGAAAATGGTATTAAATACAACGTGGATGATGGATGGGTGCGTGTGACGCTGGATGCAGATCACAAGTATTTCTATGTAAAGGTTGCGGATTCCGGTATGGGAATTCCGGAGGAATCCGTAGGAAGGATTTTTGAGCGCTTCTATCGTGTAGATAAGTCTCACTCTAAAGAAATCGGTGGGACAGGTCTTGGCCTTGCAATTACCAGAAGTGCTGTGACTAAGCATCATGGAACCATTCAGGTCGAAAGCAAGGAAGGAGAAGGAACTACCTTCACCGTCCGCATTCCGTTATCTTATATTCCCTAGGAGGTGCCGATGAAGAAGCTTTTTAGTGCGGTACTTGCCCTGGTCCTTGCCTGCGGTCTGTTTGCAGGCTGTACAGTGGAAACCCAGGAGGAGAAGGCGGACAGTGGCAGTAACCAGTATTATTTATATTATGTAAACAAAGAAGAGACGAAAGTTGTAAAAGAAAGGTATTGGCCGGAGCAGGAGAGTGCAGAATTTATGCTAAAGGATTTGACCGGTATATTGAATGCCCAGGAGGGAAATGGTGAAAATCTGGCACTTTTGCCCACAGGGGTTCAGCTTGAAACTTATCGTCTGAATGAATCTCTTCTTGAATTGGAATTCAGCAGCGAGTACAGCGAGATTTCAAGAACCAGGGAGATTTTGGTCCGTGCAGGAGTGGCAAGAACATTTCTGCAGATTCCGGGGATTACCGGAATTAAAATATTTATTGGAAACGAGGAATTGACAGACTCCAAAGGGCAGGCAGTCGGTGTGATCAATGGAAATACTTTTGTGGAAATGTGGGGATCGGATAAAGATGCTTACCGATATGACACATTTACTCTGTATTTTACCGACAAAACAGGAGAACATCTTGTGGCAGAACAGCGAAATGTGTACTACAAGCGTATTCTTCCAAGAGAGAGGGTGATCCTGGAGCAGCTGGCTAAGGGCCCGATGGTAAAGGGACATTATCCTACTATTCCGCAGGAAACAGAAATTCTGGGCGTGGAAGTATCGGATGAAGTCTGTTATGTGGATTTTAGTTCTGCATTTTCCAATTCAGGAATTGATATTCCTGTAAATACAATGATCTATTCAGTAGTGAATTCTCTTCTGGACACTGCATCAGCAGATAAGGTGCAGATTTCAGTGGAAGGAGATTCAGAAGCTGTACTTAGTGACGGCACATCTTTATATAATCTTTTTGGCAAAAACACAGATTTGATTCTGAAAGAAGAATAAAAGTAAGTAAAGGGGCGTGTTTGATGGCACAAAGACCACTATGCATTGTGTGTCTGATCCTGATGCTTTCCATGTGTGCTGCAGATTGGGCGGGGATTCCTCTTATCAGGGGGAATCCTCTTTCTGAAAATGCAGCTTCCTGGATTGAGGAACATCCGCAGGCTACCATTTGCGGAGAAGTGGTACAGACCACAGAAAATGAATTTTCACAATCTGTTTATCTGAACAATACGTATCTGATCTATCAATCACAAAAAATATCCATCGAAAATGTAAAAGTATTTTTAAAACAAAGAGAAGAAGTTCCGGCTGGGACTGTTATTATGGTATCCGGAAAGCTGAAAAGAGTGGAAAAAAAGCGAAATCCAGGAGAATTCGACAGCCAGCAGTATTATGCCAGTCAGCACATTTATTATTTTCTGAATAGTGCTAAAATAATTGAAAAATCAGAAAATTATTCGGCGTACAGGCAGGGGCTAAACAGGCTTCGAGAGTATCTGGCGGAAGTGCTTGAAAAAATCGCAGGAGAGGAAGCCGGGATTTTTCAGGCAATTGTGCTTGGGGATAAAACCAGTCTGGATAAAGAAATGAAGCTCCGCTACCAGATTGGGGGAATTGTACATATTCTTGCTATTTCCGGACTGCATATCAGTGTGATCGGAACCGGGCTGTATCAGCTTCTTATGAAAACCGGGTTGGGAATCTGGGGGTCTGGTCTGCTTGCGCTGCTGGTTATGCTTCAGTATGGTGTGATGACCGGGGGAAGTGTATCTACCATGCGGGCGGTCTGTATGTTTCTCATCTCAATAGGAGCTAAAATAACAGGCCGTATCTATGATCTTCCAACAGCACTTGCAGTTTCCGCAATAATGCTTCTGGGAGAATCAGGTGCTTATCTGTATAACAGCGGATTTCTTCTCTCCTTTAGTGCTGTTGCAGGAGCCGGAATTGTGGTGCCGGCGTTTACAAGAGGCTTTGAAAAAGGAAAAGAAGCAAAGCCAACCGGCAAAAACACGGTAGCTTTTAGGAGAAAGATCTGTACGGCATTAGCTGCATCTGTGGCCATACAGCTGACTATGCTGCCAGTTTCCCTATATTTTTTCGGTGAGATTTCTATTATCGGAATTTTTCTCAATTTAATTGTACTTCCTTCTGTTGGAGTGGTACTGGGAAGCGGTATATTTGGAATGCTTCTTGGATGTATAAACTTGAAGCTTGGAGCACTTATTGTTTTTCCTGGAAAAATGTTGGCTGGTTTTTATGAAAAACTTTGTGAGCTTGCAGGAAATCTGCCTTTTGGAACCTGGATTGCCGGACAGCCGGAAATCTGGCAGATTGTAATTTACTATGTGATTCTTGTCCAAGCAGTATTGGTTCTTACATACAGAGGGAAAAGTAAGGAAATACAAAAATACTTGTCTGTATTTCTGATCTGTGTGGCGTTATTTTTTATAGCCTGGAGAAAAACGGAGCCTTTTTCCATTACTTGCCTGGATGTAGGTCAAGGGGATGGGATTGTGATGAGAACGCCAGAGGATAATTGCTTTCTTGTAGACGGAGGAAGCTCCAATAAAAATGGAATCGGACAATATCAGCTTCTTCCCTATCTGAAAAATCAAGGGATTTCCAAAGTAGATGGGATTTTGATATCCCATACAGATAAGGATCATATTAGCGGAATTGAGGAAATTCTGGAACTGACTGTAAAAAAACTGAATTCAATTGAGATCGGCTGTCTGTATCTGCCTAAGTGGACAGCTCCTCCAAAAGAGTGGAAAAACCTGTTTTATCTTGCAAGAAAAGCGGGAATTCCTGTGAAACAAGTGGGAAAAGGTGATTGTCTGAGGGCTGGAAAACTGAAGGTACAGGTACTGGCTCCTTTGGAAAATGCTTCAGGGGCAGATGTAAATGAGGAGGGGATGGTACTTCTGGTAAAATACGGAAAGTTTGCAGGGCTGCTGACAGGAGATATGGGAGAAGAGACAGAACAAAAGCTCCTGGAAACATCAGACCTGGAAAATGTGGATTTCCTTAAGGTGGGACATCATGGCTCCCGGCACTCCACAAGTCAGAAATTTCTGGATAAACTTTGTCCCCGCTATGCGGTTATTTCCTGCTCCGAAACAAATACTTACGGTCATCCGGCTCCGGAAATCGTGGAAAGATTGAAAAAATCCGGCTGTGAAACAGGCTTTACTATGAAAAGTGGTGCAGTAACGGTACTCTGGCAAAATGGAAGGATATATGCAAAGAAATATCTGGCAAATGAAAATTATTAAAACTGTGATAAGAGCTGTTGGAAAAATGTACTTTAATAAAAAGAAATTTTGTGGTATGGTTTAAAGGAATGTCGGCATAGGAAAAATAGCTGTGCCGGTAATAAAATCCCGGAATGACAGGAGCGTATATTTTGAAGAATATTCAGGAAGACATTAAATCAGGAAATTTTAAAAGTGCATATTTGCTGTGCGGCGAGGAAGCATATCTGAAGGTGCAGTATAAAAATAAACTGCTGAAAGCGTTGAATCCAGATGACGATACCATGAATTTCAACCATTACGAAGGCAGGAATATTGATGTGAAGGAACTGATCGACCTTTGTGAAACTATGCCTTTTTTTGCAGACCGCAGGGTAGTTCTGCTGGAAAATACTGGATTTTTCAAGAATAAATGTGATGAACTGGCGGATTATATGAAGGAGCTTCCGGATTATCTTTGTCTTGTTTTTGTGGAAGACGAAGTGGATAAGCGAAGTAAAATGTACAAGACCGTGAAATCCTGCGGAAGGATTGGGGAATTTGTCCGTCAGGATGAGAAAACACTGATGCAGTGGGCAGCTGGCATTTTGAAAAGAGAGGGGAAAAATATTACGCAGCGTGATATGGAGCTTCTTTTGACCATGACAGGAATTGACATGGGAAATCTGCGAATGGAATTGGAAAAGCTGATTACTTACACCGGAGACCGGAATGTGGTAACAAGAGCCGATATCCAGGCAGTTTGCACCACTCAGATCCAGAACAAAATTTTTGATATGGTGCGTGCAGTTACAGAGAAAAATCAGAAACGTGCGCTGGAACTATACTATGATCTACTGACCCTGAAGGAGCCTCCTATGCGTATCCTGTTTCTTCTGGCAAAGCAGTTCCGGCAGCTTTTGCTGGTGAAGGAATATACAGAGGAGGGTGTGGCACAGCCGGAGATGGCGTCAAGACTTGGAGTACCTTCTTTTGTAGTACGAAATATTGCCTCCTGTGCAAGAGCTTACAGAATCAGTGAATTGCGTCAGGCGGTGACGGATTTCGTGGATGCAGAAGAAGCTGTGAAAACAGGAAGGCTGCAGGATGTGCTTAGTGTGGAGCTGCTGATCGTAAAATATAGTTCTGCACGAAAAAAACTGTAGGTATGCAATGGTATGCAATATAAAAACATAGAAAAAAGGCAGTCGATGACGGTTCGACTGCCTTAATTTTCACTTATAAGCTTATAACTAAAAATTCAGATATCTATTAGCCGATGCTGTTAACGGCTTTGGATAAACGGGAAACTTTTCTTGCGCAGTTGTTTTTGTGATAAACACCTTTGGAAGTTGCTTTGCTGATTGTAGAGATAGCCTCTTTTAATGCAACCTCTGCTGCTGCCTTATCGTTGTTAGCTACTGCCTCGTCAACTTTTCTGATGGAAGTCTTAACAGCAGAACGGATGGATTTGTTTCTCGCAGCTTTTGTTCTGTTAACTAAAATTCTCTTTTTTGCAGATTTGATGTTAGCCAATTCGTACACCTCCAATTCATGTGTAAATATAAAATGTGTGTTGCACAGGAACAGACACGGGCGTTCCTATGAACATGCTTATATAGTTTATAATAATTGAAGGGGAATGTCAATACATATTTTAATAAAAAGTGGAGAGATTAACATAGAAATTACTGTTCAGAGGTAATGAAAATTAAGCGTTTAACAATGAAAATACCGGAGGAAGGAAATATGCTGGGGAATTATAAAATCAGAACGGATCTGGCAGTAGAGGCAAGGGAGCGTTTTACAGAAGAAAATGTGGAGGTACGGGGCGTTGAGGTGCAGGAAATGTATGATGAGGAAAAAGAAATCAGAACTACAGTGGTAAAGATTACAACAGAGAATGGTGCACGTTCTATGGGAAGACCACAGGGAACTTATATTACCATTGAGTCAGAAGGGCTTTCTGCGCCGGATGAAGATTATCACAGAGAGGTATCTGAAGAACTGTCCAGACATTTGCGGCAGCTGATCGGGCTGGAAAAAGAAAAATCTGTGCTGGTAGTGGGACTTGGAAACAGCGGAATTACAGCTGATTCCCTGGGACCGGAGGTGGTAGGAAATTTGCGGATGACCCGCCATCTTATACGAGAATATGGTCTGAAAAGCACCAGTGAAAAGACGGTGCATGCAATCAGTGGAATCATTCCCGGAGTGATGGCTCAGACTGGAATGGAAACTTCGGAAATTATAGAAGGAGTAGTGAAAATCACAAGGCCGGATGTAGTGATTGCCGTGGATGCCCTGGCTGCCAGAAATACCCGAAGACTGAACAGAACCATTCAGATTACTGACACAGGAATCACACCTGGCTCTGGTGTGGGAAATCATAGAAACGGCCTGACAGAAGAAAATCTTAAAGTAAAGGTGATTGGAATCGGAGTCCCTACCGTGGTAGATGCAGCAACTATTGTCCATGATTCTATGGCTCATCTTCTGGATACCCTGGAGGAATCCGAGCAGAAGGAATTTTTAGAGGAAATGATATCTCCTCATCTTCACGGTATGTTTGTTACACCAAAGGATGTAGACGAAACCATCAAATATTTAAGCTTTACTATTTCAGAAGGACTGAATATGGTCTTTGAGTGAAAAAATGAAAGAGGATAAAAATTGAAAAATGTGGATAAGGAAATTAAAAAAGAAACATACAGTGGAAAACCCTGTCATAGGATAACCTTAAAGGGGTGATTTCGTGACGAAAGTCCAGAAGGTATTCTGCTTTTTCCTCTGTCTGTGCTTTATGGTGGTTCTGACATTTATGCCAGGGCCTTTTTCCCTGTGGAAAATGGCGGGAAATATATACAGGCAATTTCCAATCTGTTATTTTATTGAGGAAAAAGCACAGGAAACCTGGCTGGAAACGGACAAGCAGACATTGGCAGAGATTAAAAAAGAAAATGGAAAATATCTGGAAAAAAAGGTGCAGGTTACAGAGAAACCGGATAAAAATACAGGAGAAAAAAAGAATAAGCCCACAGAAGAAACAGTAATAGAAGAAACGGTAACAGAAGAAACGGTAACAGAAGAAACAGAAGGAGCAAAAACGACATCGGCATTTCCGCATCCGGTTCTTGACCTGTCCCCAGAGAGACTTTCTGATTATGATTTTCTTTTGAATAATTTTTATATTGTAGATGAAAATACGGATGCGGCTGCTGCAAATTTAAATGCAGCCAGATTTCTGGCAGAAGATTTTTCCCTAAGTCATGGTCCTCTTGAGCCTCAGATTTTGATTTATCACAGTCACTCCCAGGAAACCTTTGCAGATTCGAGGGAAGGGGAGGAAAGCGATACGATTGTTGGAGTGGGCGATTATCTGGCTGATATTCTTACAGAAAAATATGGTTATCAGGTGATTCATATAAAGGAAGCATTTGATCTGATGGGAGGAGAACTAGATAGAAGTAAGGCCTATGACTATGCACGGGATTATGTGAAAAAAATATTGGATGAAAATCCTTCTGTGGAGGTAGTGATTGATTTGCACAGAGATGGAGTGGATGAGGGGCAAAAACTTGTCACCAGGATAAATGGAAAAAATACAGCTCAGATTTTGTTCTTTAACGGTCTGAGCTATACGAATACCCAGGGGCAGGTGGAATATCTTCCAAATCCTTACATAGCAGATAATCTTGCCTTTTCCTTTCAGCTGGAATACCAGGCTGCCTTGTATTATCCTGATTTTTACAGAGGGATTTATCTGGCGGGCTTACGTTACAATCTCCATCTTCGGAAACGCTCCCTTCTTCTGGAAGCCGGAGCACAGACAAACACGGTGCAGGAGGTGAAAAATGCTATGGAACCTTTTGCAGATATCCTGAACAGAGTATTAAAAGGAAGTGACAAACAGAATTAATCTGTGCTATAATCTCTTGATAAGATAAAAGAGTATAGCATAACCAGAGGAGGAATGTCTCGAATGACAGACCAGAGTAAAATTCGAAATTTTTGTATTATTGCACATATTGATCATGGCAAATCCACATTGGCGGACAGAATCATAGAGATGACAGGTCTTCTCACAGAGCGAGAGATGCAGTCTCAGGTTTTGGATAATATGGAGCTTGAAAGAGAGCGTGGAATCACTATTAAATCACAGGCGGTCCGCACTGTTTACCATGGAAAAGACGGACAGGAGTATATTTTTAACCTGATCGATACACCAGGACACGTAGACTTTAATTATGAGGTTTCCCGAAGCCTTGCTGCATGTGATGGTGCAATTCTTGTTGTAGATGCTGCCCAGGGTATTGAGGCGCAGACGCTTGCAAATGTATATATGGCGTTGGATCATGATCTTGAGGTTATTCCGGTAATTAATAAGGTGGACCTCCCAAGCGCAGAGCCAGAGAGAGTAATCAATGAGATTGAGGATGTAATCGGACTTGAAGCACAGGATGCCCCTTTGATTTCTGCTAAAACAGGATTGAATGTGGAGCAGGTACTGGAACAGGTGGTTGCTAAGATTCCGGCACCTGTGGGAGATGCAGATGCGCCGCTGAAGGCTCTGATTTTTGATTCCATTTATGATTCTTATAAGGGTGCTATTGTTTTCTGCCGTATGGTGGATGGAAAGGTACGAAAGGGCACTACTATCCGTATGATGGCTACCGGATTTACAGCAGAGGTTGTGGAGGTAGGATATTTCGGAGCAGGACAGTTTCTTGCCTGCGAGGAGCTGACTGCCGGAATGGTTGGTTATATTACTGCCAGCATCAAGAATGTAAGAGATACCCGGGTTGGTGATACTATTACAGATAATAATCGCCCGTGTGAGAAAGCTTTGCCTGGATATAAGAAAGTAAATCCTATGGTTTACTGCGGACTTTATCCTGCTGATGGCGCCAAATACGGCGATCTCCGTGATGCATTGGAGAAGCTGCAGCTGAATGATGCCTCTCTTTTCTATGAACCTGAGACCTCTGTCGCACTTGGCTTTGGCTTCCGCTGCGGATTTCTTGGCCTTCTTCATTTGGAGATTATCCAGGAGCGCCTGGAAAGAGAATATGATCTGGATCTTGTTACCACAGCGCCAAGTGTTATTTATAAGGTGCATAAAACAAATGGAGAAGTCATTGACCTGACTAACCCCACCAATCTTCCGGATCCGTCTGAAATTGAGTATATGGAAGAGCCTATTGTCAATGCTGAAATCATGGTTACCACTGAATTCATCGGTGCGATTATGGACCTTTGCCAGGAGCGCCGCGGTCAGTATCTTGGCATGGAATATATGGAGGAGACCCGTGCGCTTCTTAAATATAAGCTTCCGCTGAATGAGATTATTTATGATTTCTTTGACGCGTTGAAGTCCCGTTCCAGAGGTTATGCTTCTCTGGATTATGAGCTTTGTGGTTATGAGCGCAGTGAGCTTGTGAAGCTGGATATTCTTGTTAACAAAGAAGAAGTGGATGCACTTTCCTTTATTGTACATGCTGACACCTCTTATGAGCGTGGACGTAAAATGTGCGAGAAGCTGAAAGAGGAAATTCCCCGCCAGCTTTTTGAGATTCCTATTCAGGCAGCAGTGGGAAGCAAGATCATTGCCAGAGAGACTGTCAGAGCTATGCGTAAGGACGTTCTTGCCAAGTGCTACGGAGGCGATATTTCCCGTAAGAAAAAGCTTCTTGAGAAACAGAAGGAAGGCAAGAAGAGAATGCGCCAGGTAGGAAATGTAGAAATTCCACAGAAAGCATTTATGAGTGTCCTAAAGCTGGATGAGAATTAAGAATGGCTGCACATGCGGAGGAGTCAGATGAAAGCAAAATTACATGTTCTGATCAGAAGAATTAAAAGAAGCTTTAAAAGTGACCGGGAACAGTGGATTAAGGGAGGAATTCTTGCAGCCATACTGCTTGTAATCATAATTTTTGCAGGCAGCTGTGCATGCAGCAGAAAGAATGTAAAAGAACCGGATGCAGCTTCTCAGGGAGTAATGAAGATTACACCGATTCCAAGCCCCACTCCTACTGTAGCACCTCGCCAGGTTAATAAAGACGCAGTTGCGCAGAACGGAGATGTAATGATGATTAATGAATATCTGGTGCAGAAGGAAGGACAGAATGCTTCCGGAACGGATACATCAGAGAACCAATAAGGAAATGGTGCGTTTTTTATAAAGACGCAATTCATTTTCAGGAGGAAAATCAGGATGGGAAAAAAGAAAGACAGTCTGGAGCTGTACCTTCACATCCCGTTTTGCATAAAGAAATGTGATTATTGTGACTTCCTGTCAGGTCCTGCTACCAGGGCCGGGCAGGAAGCTTATATTTATGCACTTTTACGGGAAATGGAGGCTGCATCAGCAGTGGAAAAGCGTCCGGTGGATACTGTTTTTATTGGCGGAGGAACTCCCTCTGTACCGGACTGTGATATTATGGAGAAGCTTTTGCAGGGAATACAAAAATGCTTTTGCCTTACACAGGATGCGGAAATTACGATTGAGGCAAATCCGGGAACACTTACAACAGAGAAACTGGCGCTATATAAGAGGTATGGAATTAACAGGCTTAGCATAGGATTGCAGTCTCCAAAGAATCAGGAGCTGTCTGCTCTTGGTCGAATCCATAACTATGAACAATTTCTGGAAAGCTATTATATGGCACGGGAAGCAGGATTCTCTAATATTAATACAGATTTGATGTTTGCTATTCCCGGACAGCGTTATGAGGGGTGGATAGATAATCTTCGCACAGTGGCAGAGCTTGGCCCGGAGCATATTTCTGCATACAGTTTAATTATTGAAGAGGGAACACCTTTTTTTGAAAGAAAACTGGATCTGCCGGATGAAGATACTGAGTATCAGATGTATGAGGCAGTAGCGGATGTCCTGGGAAAATATGGTTATCAGCAATATGAAATATCAAATTATGCAAAGGAGGGCAAAAGCTGCAGACATAACGAAGGTTATTGGACAAGAACAGATTATCTTGGCCTGGGCCTTGGCGCTGCATCTTTGATTGGCAGGGAACGCTTTACCAACACTGCCGATATGCAGGAATATCTGAGTGATAGTGAAAATCTGGAAAAAATCCGAAAAAACAGGGAACTGCTCACTAAAGAGGATGAAATGAGTGAATTCATGTTTCTTGGGCTTCGAATGACCAAAGGTGTATCAAAAGATGATTTTCAGGAATATTTCGGAACTGCCATAGAGAATATTTATGGAGAGATTCTGGAAAAATATAAAAGCCAGGGACTGCTTATGGAAAAAAACAGAAGGATTTTTCTGTCCAGAGCGGGCATTCATGTAAGCAATGGAATTATGGCAGACTTTCTTCTATAAACGAATATGCCGCTTGCTGCGAGATACTTTGTTAAAAGAAAATAAGAACCACTTGACGAACATATGTTTGCGTGATATTCTGAAAGAAGATTATTCTGAATGATGTGAATTACAAGGTGATGACAACCGCAGCTGGCGGTTTGGAAATGGAGGAACAGATGGCAGCAGAGAATAAGAAACAGTTTATCAGAATCAGAGGGGCCAATGAGAACAATCTGAAGAATCTCAGCGTAGATATTCCAAGGGATAAGTTTGTGGTTCTTACCGGGCTGAGCGGCTCCGGTAAGTCTTCCCTTGCTTTTGATACCATATATGCAGAGGGGCAGAGACGTTATATGGAATCCCTGTCCTCCTATGCCAGACAGTTCCTGGGACAGATGGAGAAGCCGGATGTAGAGAGCATAGAGGGACTGCCCCCGGCCATTTCTATTGACCAGAAGTCTACCAACCGCAATCCCAGATCTACAGTTGGAACTGTGACGGAGATTTATGATTATTTTCGCCTTCTGTATGCTCGCATAGGCATTCCCCATTGTCCGAAATGCGGGAGAGTGATTGCCAGGCAGACTGTGGATCAGATGGTGGATCAGATCATGGAGCTGCCGGAGCGTACCAAGATCCAGCTTCTTGCCCCTGTGGTCCGCGGACGCAAGGGTACTCATGCCAAGCTTTTAGATCAGGCGAGACGCAGCGGTTATGTGAGAGCAGAAATTGATGGGAATGTATACGAGCTTTCTGAAGAAATCACGTTGGATAAGAATATTAAGCACACGATCGCTATTATAGTAGATCGTCTTATTGTGAAACAGGGGATTGAGAAACGACTTACGGATTCTCTTGAAACGGTACTGAATCTGGCAGAGGGGCTGGCTGTAGTGGATACTATGGATGGCAGTTATATGAATTTCAGCCAGAGCTTTTCCTGTCCGGATTGTGGTATCAGTATTGATGAGATTGAGCCGAGAAGCTTTTCCTTTAACAATCCATTTGGCGCCTGCCCGGAATGTCTGGGGCTTGGATACAAGATGGAATTTGATCCCGACCTCATGATACCGGATAAGTCATTAAGCATTGCCAAGGGAGCTATTACTGTGATGGGATGGCAGTCCTGTACAGACAAGAGCAGCTTTACAAATGCCATTTTGAATGCGTTATGCAGAGAGTATAATTTTGACCTGGACACTCCCTTTAAGGACTATCCTAAAAAAATCCAGGATATTCTTCTGTATGGTACAGATGGACATTCTGTGAAGGTCTATTATAAAGGACAACGGGGAGAGGGCATTTATGATGTGGCTTTCCCGGGACTGATACGTAATGTAGAGCAGCGATATAAGGAGACAGGTTCAGAGGCCATGAAGCAGGAATATGAGAGCTTTATGCAGATCACGCCCTGTAAGGCCTGCAAGGGACAGCGGCTTAAGAAGGAATCTCTGGCAGTTACAGTTGCAGATAAAAATATTTATGAAGTTACCAATATGCCGATTGATAAGCTGAAGATGTATTTACAGGAAATGGAACTGTCACCTCAGCAGCAGCTCATCGGAAAACAGATCCTGAAGGAAATCAGGGCGCGGGTTGGATTTCTTGCAGATGTAGGTCTTGAATACCTTTCACTGGCCCGTGCTACAGGCACTTTGTCCGGCGGGGAAGCACAGAGGATCCGTCTGGCTACACAGATTGGTTCCGGACTGGTTGGTGTTGCTTATATTCTGGATGAACCAAGCATCGGCCTGCATCAGAGAGATAATGACAAGCTGCTTGGGGCACTGATGCATCTGCGGGATCTGGGAAACAGTCTGATCGTGGTAGAGCATGATGAAGATACCATGCGTGCAGCAGATTGTATTGTGGATATCGGTCCGGGAGCAGGGGAACATGGCGGACAGCTGGTAGGAATGGGTACGGCAGAAGACCTGATGAAGAATCCGAATTCTATTACCGGTGCCTACCTTAGCGGAAAGCTTAAGATTCCGGTGCCGGAGGTACGTAAAGAGCCAAGTGGATTTTTAACGATCAAGGGTGCTGCCGAGAATAATCTGAAGCATATTGATGTGGATATTCCACTTGGAATTATGACCTGCATTACAGGGGTTTCCGGTTCCGGAAAGAGTTCCCTGATTAATGAGATTCTTTATAAGCATCTTGCAAAGGTGCTGAACAGAGCACGGATAATACCGGGAAAACATGATGATATTCTGGGAACAGAACAGCTGGATAAGGTTATTGCCATTGACCAGTCGCCTATTGGACGTACTCCAAGATCCAATCCTGCTACCTATACAGGTGTGTTTGATCAGATTCGCGATTTATTTGCAGCTACTGCCGATGCAAAAGCAAAGGGATATAAAAAGGGACGATTCAGCTTCAATGTGAAAGGCGGAAGATGTGAAGCCTGCAGCGGTGATGGAATTATTAAGATTGAGATGCATTTTCTGCCGGATGTGTATGTTCCCTGTGAGGTATGTAAGGGCAAGCGATACAATCGTGAGACTCTGGAAGTTAAGTACAAGGATAAGAGTATCTATGATGTACTGAATATGACCGTGGAGGAGGCTATGACCTTCTTTGAGAATGTTCCATCCATCAGAAGAAAGATTGAAACCTTATATGATGTAGGGCTTTCCTATATTCGTCTGGGACAGCCGTCTACCACATTGTCAGGCGGTGAGGCGCAGCGTATTAAACTGGCAACAGAGCTGAGCAAGCGAAGTACAGGCAAGACAATTTATATTTTGGATGAGCCTACTACCGGACTTCATTTTGCAGATGTGCAGAAGCTTGTAGAAATTTTGCGGAGACTGTCTGAAGGCGGGAATACGGTAGTTGTAATCGAACATAATCTGGATGTGATCAAGACAGCAGATTACATCATTGATATAGGTCCTGAAGGGGGAGAAGGCGGCGGAACAGTTGTTGCCAAGGGTACTCCTGAGGAGATTGCAGAGAATCCGACATCCTATACCGGACGCTATGTTGCCAAATATCTGAAATAACCCTCTTTCCAAGTGCTGCATTTTTGTTTATAATGGTACGAAGAAAGAATGCATTGTAAAGAGAGCAGCAAGTATCTGGAATATATCATGAAGGAAATTTCAGGCTTGCTTTGAAGCAATGAAGAAAGGGGAATTCAATGCCTGCCAGTGATATTGGAATCGACCTGGGAACCAGGAACAGTCAGGTGTATTCCACAGGACGGGGACTGGTGCTCAGTGAGCCGTCTGTAGTGGTTTATGATAAAAATACAGAGAAAATTAAAGCAATCGGCGAGGAAGCCAGACAGATGAGTGGCCATTTATCTTCCAATCTGGAAGTGATCCGGCCTATCCGTCAGGGCGTAATTGTGGATTATACCGTTATGGAGAAAATGCTGAAATATTTTATTTCAAGGGCAATGGGAAGACATGCTTTCCGTAAACCAAGAATCAGTATTTGTATTCCAAGCGGAACGACTGAAATAGAGAAGAAGGCGGTAGAGGAAGCTACCTATCAGGCAGGAGCAAGAGAGGTATTTCTTGTGGAAGAGCCTATTGCCGCCGCAATCGGTGCCGGGGTAGATGTAACCAAGCCATTTGGAAATCTTATTGTGGATATTGGAGGCGGAACCACGGATGTAGCTGTGATATCCATGGCAGGACTGGTTGTATCTGCATCTGTGAAGGTTGCAGGAGATAATTTTGATCAGGCGATAATGAGCTATGTGAGAAAGAATCACAGTCTGTTTATTGGTGAGGAGGCTGCCGAGAATATTAAAATAAAAATCGGAACCGCAAGTCAGGAGGCTTCTCCTCGAACCCTGGAAGTGAAGGGGAGAAACGTGATCACAGGACTTCCCAAGGTAGTTACGCTAACATCTGAAGAAATTCGAATTGCATTAAAGGATGCGACCAATCAGATTGTAGAAACTGTACATGGAGTTCTGGAGAAAACTCCTCCGGAATTAGCGGCAGATATTGTAGATCGTGGAATTGTACTGACTGGAGGCGGGGCAATGCTTCATGGTATGGATACACTGATCGAACAGAAGACAGGAGTAAGTACGCTTACCGTGCAGGATGCCATGTCTGCAGTCGTTGTAGGAACCGGCAAATATGCTGAAGTGCTTACCAGAATGGAAGAATAATATCTGATACGAGAGAAACTTATAATTGACTACTTATGAGAAGGGTACTGCTTATGCAGTACCCTTTGTGAACAGGCGGGGATATTGTGTAATGGGAATATGAAAACCAATGAAATGACAACAGTCCCGCATAAATGTACCGGCAGCAGGAGAATAAGGGATGAGTGAGAAAGTTACAGGGTATATCGATCATGTTATATTCCGAAATGAGGATAATGGTTACACAGTTATGGTGCTGAAAACTTCAGATTCTGAAGAAGAAGTGACCTGTGTGGGAACCTTTCCTGACATTACTCAGGGAGTGACGATTGAGGCTGAGGGACAATTTTCCCAGCATCATGTGTATGGAAGGCAGTTTGTAATCCATTCCTATGCGGAGAAAGCTCCGGAGGACACAATGGCAATGGAACGGTATCTTGGATCTGGCGCTATTAAGGGTGTAGGTGTGGCATTGGCGGCAAGAATTGTCCGATATTTTGGCGAAGACACTTTACGCATTGTGGAAGAAGAACCGGAAAGACTTGCAGAAGTGAAGGGAATCAGTGAAAAAAAGGCAAGGGAGATTGCAGCACAGGTTACGGAGAAGGCTGATATGCGCAAGGCTATGATGTTTTTGCAGAAATATGGGATTTCTCTGAATCTTGGTGCCAAAATATATCAGAAATACGGTCAGTCTGTATATGGAGTTCTTCAGGAAAATCCATATCGTCTTGCTGACGATATTTCCGGCGTGGGATTTAAAATTGCAGATGCCATTGCATCCCGCATTGGGATTCATGCAGATTCAGATTACAGGATTCGCAGCGGCATGATGTATACTCTTCTCCAGGCTTCCGGGGAAGGACATGTTTATCTTCCGAAGGAAGAACTGTTTGCACGGGCATCCAGACTGCTTCAGGTTGATGTTTCCTATATGGAAAAGCATCTTATGGACATGGCACTTGACAGGAAGCTGGTACTAAAAGAAAAAGCAGGGACTGTGTTTGTTTACCCAAGTCAGTATTACCATCTGGAATTGAATACTGCCAGAATGCTGACAGAATTGAATATCTGTTATCCGCAGGACGAGCAGATGATGGAGAAGAGGATTGCTCAAATTGAGAAGGAAACAGGTACAGTACTTGAAGAAATGCAGAAAAAGGCAGTGATAGAAGCAGCAGGAAATGGACTTTTTATTCTTACAGGAGGACCTGGTACAGGTAAAACAACCACTATCAATGCGATTATCCGCTTTTTTGAAGGAGAAGGAGCAACTCTCAGGCTGGCGGCTCCGACAGGACGTGCAGCTAAGAGAATGACGGAGGCTACCGGATACGAGGCACAGACCATACATCGTCTTCTGGAACTTAACGGAGCTCCGGAGGATGATAATCGGGAATCTCAGGGAGTTCATTTTGACAGAAATGCAGAGAATCCGTTAGACACAGATGTGATTATTATTGATGAGATGTCTATGGTAGATATTTTTCTAATGCATTCCCTGCTTCTTGCTGTGACTGCAGGAACCAGAATTATTCTGGTGGGGGATGAGAACCAGCTGCCAAGTGTAGGACCTGGAAATGTGCTGCGTGACATAATACAAAGTGGAGCTTTTCCAGTGGTAGAGCTGAAGAAAATTTTCAGACAGGCTTCTCATAGTGATATTGTGGTAAATGCTCACAAAATCCATAATGGAGAGCAGGTTTCCCTGGATAACAAGAGCCGGGATTTCTTCTTCTTAAAAAGATATGACGCAGATATAATCATTCGGGTAGTAATTGCCTTGATTCAGGAGAAGCTTCCAAGATATGTGGATGCAAGGCCTTTTGAAATCCAGGTTCTGACTCCTATGAGGAAGGGACTTCTTGGTGTGGAACGGCTGAATCAGATTCTGCAGATGTATCTGAATCCAGCCGGTCCTGACAAAAAAGAAAAAGAAATTGGCGAGCACCTTTTCCGGGAGGGAGATAAGGTCATGCAGATTCGAAACAACTATCAGATGGAGTGGGAAGTCCGGGGGAAATACGGAATTCCCGTAGAAGAAGGCGTGGGTGTGTTCAATGGAGATACAGGTATCCTGAAGGAAATTAATGAATTTGCAGAAACGGCTACCGTGGAATTTGAGGATGGACGGTATGCAGATTACTCCTTCAAGCAGCTGGAGGAGCTTGAGCTTGCTTATGCCATTACTATACATAAATCTCAGGGATCAGAATATCCGGCTGTGATATTGCCGCTTCTTTCCGGACCTAAGATGCTGATGAACCGTAACCTTCTTTACACAGGAGTGACGCGGGCAAGAAAGTGCGTAACAGTAGTTGGAAGTGAAGAAACTTTCGGGGAGATGATCCGCAATGAGAAGCAGCAAAAACGTTACAGCTCTCTTGGAACAAGGATACAGGAGCTTTCTGAATCTTCTGTATCCAAGACGGTGTCCCCTTTGCCACAGGATTCTTAAGGACAGCCG
>CAKRKL010000012.1 GCA_934358405.1 uncultured Blautia sp. | reverse complement strand
CTTGGAAAGACACTGCTTATCGTATTTGCCTTGTATGCTCCGGTCAAGGTGGAAAATATGATACTTGGCGGAGGCATTATAAGAAGTGGCGGTAACACCAAAATCATTATGATCATTGATATTGTTGGCACATGGTGTATCGGAATTCCACTGTGTCTGCTTGCAGCATATGTATTCAAGTGGGGAATTGTTGGTGTGTATACATTGCTTACCACGGAGGAATTATTCAGGCTTGCTGTATCGTTAATTATCTTTAGAAGGCGTAAATGGATAATTAGTTTATGCTGATTTATGGATAGTAAGTAAAAGCAGACCCTGTCATATTTCATAATCTGCTTTATGAAATATAATGGGGTCTGTTTAATAAGGCTTTCTATTCTTCACTTCCAAGCCGATGAGCCTCTTTATAAATCTCACAGGCGCTGTGATGTACACATCTTTTATATGCACAGTCCATAAATGTGAGAATTCGTCTGCCATCCTTTTCCTCGTATTCACAGCATACCGTCTGACTTCCGTTGCAGGTGCGGCAAAAGCCGGAAATAAATTCTTCCGTCTCCATAGCTCACCTCTGACACAGCTTATGTATAAAAATACCACTTCGAAGCTTGGGCTCAAACCAGGTGGATTTGGGAGGCATCAACTTGTTCTCGTCTGCAATCTGCATCAGATCTTCCATAGAAGTAGGATACAGTGCAAAAGCAATTCCCCGGCTCTTATCTGCCATAGCCTGAAGCTCTCTTAATTTATGGCTTCCTCCCACAAAAGAAATCCGTTTATCCGTCCTTGAATCTCCAATCCCAAGTATAGGTGCAAGCACCTGTTCCTGCAAAAGCTGGGAATCCAGCTGTCCCACTACGTCCTTGCCCTCATAAAGCTCCGGCTTCGCTTTCAGCAGATACCAGAAGCCATCCAGATACAGTCCGAAGCAGTGCTTCTCCACAGGCTTGGCCGGAAAGCCCGGAACTATGGTCATGTCAAACTTCTCCTTGATCCGGGAAAGTACCTGCTCCGGTGTCTGACCATTTAAATCCTTCACCACACGATTATAAGCCAGAATCGTAAGCTGATCATAGGGGAAAACAACGGACAGGAAAAAGTTAAATTCCTCGTCTCCTGTATACCCCGGATTCTCTTCTCTTCGTTTCAGACCAACCTTCACCGCAGAGGCAGCTCTGTGATGTCCGTCTGCAATGTAAAGTGCCGGAATCTTCTCCATCTCCTCCTGGATCAGGGCAATTGCCTCGTCCTCATCGATCACCCACACACGATGTGTAATCTCATCTTCCTCTGTGAAGTCATATTCTGCCAGATGATCCTTTTTCCACTGCGCAAGAAGGCCGCTCAGTCTGTCGGTGTAGCGGCATGCCAGGTAAATAGGGCCTGTGTTTGCATCACACACATCCACATGATTGATGCGGTCCAGCTCCTTATCCGATCTGGTAAGCTCATGCTTCTTCACCACATTGTTCAGATAATCGTCAATGGAAGCACAGCCTGCAATTCCAGTCTGTACCTTTCCTTTGCGAACCAGTTCATATATATAATAACAGGGCTTATGATCCTGGGAAAGAATCCCCTTCTCTTCCATCTGAAGCAGATTCTCATTTGCCTTCTTATATACCTCAGGGTCATAAAGACCGGTATCTGCCGGAAGATCCATCTCTGCCCTGTCTACATGCAAAAAAGAATCCGGATTCTCTTTTCCGATTACTGCGGCTTCTTCCCGGCTCACCACATCATAAGGAAGTGCTGCTACTGCCGCAGCCTTTTCCCTGGCAGGTCTTAAAGCCTTAAATGCCCGAAATACTGCCATAGTTTTATACTCCTTTCAAACCTGCCTGCCTCTTTTAAAGTGCTCCAAAGGCGGTCTTTTTCTCTGTCGGCAGACTATTTTCCTCTGTTTTTACAGGTGTCGTAACTTATATTATATCACAAATAATGCGGCTTCGCAATGAAACTAAATAATTTTTGAGAAAGCTAAATTTTTTTGTATTTTTCTATTGCAAATTGTTTTATTTATGTTATTATACTATTAGAAAAACAAAAACGTAATGCAATATAACCAAATAAATCAAACACCACAAAGGAGGTTTTCCCCATGACAGAAGGACTGAAATGGACGGTCAATCATGTTCCGGAATCTGATGACAAGTTTCTGGATCTGATGTCCGAAGAAAACGTAACCAAAGCAAATGAATTTCACAAGAGTTTCCCACAGTATTCCGTTACACCGCTGCAGAAGCTTTCCGCACTTGCTTCCTATCTTGGAGTAAAGGGAATCTACTGCAAGGATGAGTCTTACCGTTTCGGACTGAACGCATTCAAGGTTCTCGGAGGCTCTTACGCCATGGGACGTTACATTGCAAAGGAGCTTGGACGCGACATCAGCGAGCTTCCCTATAATGTCCTCTCCTCTGACAAATTAAGAGAAGAATTCGGACAGGCTACCTTCTTTACTGCCACAGACGGAAACCACGGACGCGGGGTTGCATGGGCTGCCAACCGTCTTGGACAGAAGGCTGTTGTAAGAATGCCGAAGGGCACCACCAGAACCCGTTTTGATAACATTGCCAAAGAGGGTGCTGAGGTAACCATCGAGGAAATGAACTACGACGACTGTGTAAGAATGGCAGCTGCAGAGGCAGCTAAGACCGAACACGGAATCATTGTTCAGGATACTGCATGGGACGGCTATGAGGAGATTCCTTCCTGGATCATGCAGGGATACGGTACTCTTGTTCTTGAAGCTGACAAGCAGCTCAAGGAGAACGGCGTTGAGCGTCCTACCCATGTATTTGTACAGGCTGGTGTTGGTTCTCTTGCAGGTGCAGTTGTAGGATATTTCGCTCACAAATATAAAGAGAATCCTCCGGTAATGGTTGTCTGTGAGGCAAGCGCAGCTGACTGCCTCTATCGCTCTGCTGCACAGGCTGACGGCAATCTGGTAAATGTTACCGGCGATCTTCAGACGATTATGGCAGGTCTTGCATGCGGTGAGGGAAATACCATCGGATGGGATATCCTGAAGAATCATGTTACTGTATTTGCTTCCTGTCCGGACTGGATGAGTGCAAAGGCAACCCGTATCTATGCAAACCCGCTTGAAAATGATCCACATATCGTATCCGGTGAATCCGGATCTGTACCGCTTGGGCTTGCATACACAGCACTTCACGATGAAGATGCAAAGGATCTTAAAGAAGCCCTGAAGCTGGATGAAAATTCCAACATTCTGGTAATCTCCACAGAAGGAGACACCGATCCCGTCCGCTACCGCGAAATTGTATGGGACGGATTATACGGAACAGACAAATCATTAAGTGAATAAGTATAAATTTTACGGAGGTAAATTACAATGGATTACAACAAAATTAAAGAAGCGGCTCAGAATTATGAAGCAGACATGACCAGATTTCTTCGCGAACTGGTTCACTTCCCAGGCGAGAGCTGCGGTGAGAAGGATCATGTAATGCGCATTAAAGAAGAGATGGAGAAGCTTGGCTTTGACAAGGTTGATATTGACCCGATGGGAAATATCCTGGGCTATATGGGAAGCGGAAGCACACTGATCGGCTTTGACGCACACATTGATACAGTAGGTATCGGAAACAGAAGCAACTGGGAATTTGATCCATACGAGGGCTTCGAAACTGAGACTGAGATCGGCGGCCGTGGAACATCTGATCAGATGGGCGGTATTGTATCTGCAGTTTACGGTGCTAAGATCATGAAAGACCTTGGTCTTTTAAATGACAAATATCAGGTAGTTGTTACCGGAACTGTTCAGGAAGAGGATTGCGATGGTCTTTGCTGGCAGTACATTATCAACGAAGATAAGGTTCGTCCGGAATTCGTAGTTTCCACAGAGCCTACAGACGGCGGTATCTACCGCGGACAGCGCGGACGTATGGAAATCCGCATCGATGTAAAAGGTGTTTCCTGCCACGGATCTGCTCCGGAGCGCGGTGACAACGCGATCTACAAAATGGCTGACATCCTTCAGGACGTTCGTGCATTAAACGAGAACGATGCAGCAGATGAGACCCAAATCAAAGGTCTTGTAAAAATGCTGGATAAGAAATACAATCCTGAGTGGGAAGAGGCAAACTTCCTTGGAAGAGGTACTGTTACCACATCCGAGATTTTCTTCACATCCCCAAGCCGCTGTGCAGTAGCTGACTCCTGTGCAGTTTCCCTTGACCGTCGTATGACAGCAGGTGAAACCTGGGAGAGCTGCCTGGATGAGATCCGTGCACTTCCTTCCGTTAAGAAATACGGCGATGATGTTAAGGTTTCCATGTATGAGTACTCCCGTCCATCCTGGACAGAGCTTGTATATCCAATCGAGTGCTACTTCCCAACATGGGTAATCCCGAAGGATCACAAGGTTACTGCTGCTCTTGAGGAAGCTTACCACAATCTGTATGGAACAGAACGTATGGGAAATGCTGAGACAGAGGCTATGAGAAAGGCTCGTCCGCTTACTGACAAATGGACCTTCTCAACCAATGGCGTTTCCATTATGGGACGTAACGGAATTCCTTGCATCGGCTTCGGACCTGGCGCAGAGGCACAGGCTCATGCTCCGAATGAGAAGACCTGGAAAGATGACCTTGTAAGATGTGCAGCTGTTTACGCAGCACTTCCTACTGCATACTGCAAATAAGAAGCAACTTTGATATACACCATGGAGCGGATAGCTTGACAATGTATCTGCTCCATGACCTCCACTTTATCTGTCTTTTAAATATTTCAAATACAAATTATAAGGAGAATAACTCATGAAAACATTACAGGATTACATTGACAAACTTAACAGCCTTAACTTCAAGGAAATGTACAACAACGATTTCTTCTGGACCTGGGACAAAACAGATGATGAGCTTGAAGCTGTATTTACAGTTGCTGATGCTCTTCGCTTCATGAGAGAGCACAACATTTCCACAAAAGTATTTGAGAGCGGTCTTGGAATCTCTATTTTCCGTGACAATTCCACCCGTACCCGCTTCTCCTTCGCTTCCGCCTGCAACCTTCTTGGACTTGAGGTACAGGATCTGGATGAGAAGAAATCCCAGATTGCTCATGGCGAGACTGTTCGTGAGACCGCTAACATGGTATCCTTCATGGCTGATGTAATCGGTATCCGTGATGACATGTACATCGGAAAAGGCCACACCTACCAGAAAGAATTTATGGATGCTGTAACAGAGGGAAATAAAGATGGTATCCTTGAGCAGAGACCAACTCTTGTAAACCTTCAGTGCGATGTTGACCATCCTACACAGTGTATGGCAGATATGCTCCACATCATCCATGAGTTCGGCGGTGTTGAGAATCTGAAGGGCAAGAAGCTTGCTATGACATGGGCTTACTCCCCATCCTATGGTAAACCGCTTTCTGTTCCACAGGGTGTGATCGGACTTATGACACGTTTCGGTATGGATGTTGTTCTTGCTCATCCGGAAGGATATGATGTAATGCCTGAGGTTGAGGAAATTGCTAAGAAAAACGCCGAAAACTCCGGCGGTTCCTTTACAAAGACAAACAGCATGGAAGAAGCTTTCAAGGATGCTGATATCGTTTATCCAAAGAGCTGGGCTCCATTTGCAGCAATGGAAAAACGTACCAACCTTTACGGCGAGGGCGATTTCGACGGAATCGACAAGCTTGAGAAGGAGCTTCTTGCTCAGAATGCACAGCATAAGGATTGGGCTTGCACAGAAGAGCTTATGAAGACAACCAAAGACGGAAAAGCACTTTACCTGCACTGCCTGCCGGCTGATATCACAGGCGTAAGCTGTGAGACAGGTGAGGTTGATGCAAGCGTATTCGACCGCTATCGCATCCCGCTTTACAAAGAAGCTAGCTTCAAACCATATGTAATTGCAGCAATGATCATGCTCTCCAAATTTGAGAACCCACAGGATATCCTGAAAAAACTGGAAGTAAAAGCTGCTCCGAGAATTATGGAATAATGCTTTTTTTGGGGCTGTAGGAATACAGCCCTTTTTTGTTCTCATTTTTCGGGATAAACAGCTTTCCGACTATATTAAATGGAGGTTTTTACAATGTATAAAAGAAAACGAATCGTAGTTGCCCTTGGCGGAAATGCTCTTGGAAATACACTTCCGGAACAGATGATTGCTGTAAAATCCACAGCAAAAGCACTCTGTGATCTTATTGAAGAAGGGCATCAGGTGGTTGTAGTCCATGGAAACGGACCTCAGGTTGGCATGATCAACAATGCCATGACGGCTCTTACCCATGAAGATGAGACACAGCCAAATACCCCTCTCTCTGTTTGTGTGGCAATGAGCCAGGCTTATATTGGATATGATCTTCAGAATGCCCTTCGCGAGGAGCTTCGCAAGCGCGGCTTTATGAGAACTCCGGTTGTTACCGTTGTGACACAGGTACGTGTAGATCCTGATGATCCGGCTTTTGAGAATCCAAGCAAGCCGATCGGCAAGTTTCTTACCAAGGAAGAGGCAGAGTATCAGGCAAAAGCTTACGGACATGTTATGAAAGAGGATGCAGGCCGCGGCTACCGCCGTGTGGTTGCTTCCCCGAAGCCTGTTGAGATCGTGGAGCAGGATGCCATCAACAGTCTGGTAGATGCCAATAAGATCGTGATCTGCTGCGGCGGCGGCGGTATTCCGGTTACCTTAGAAGGCCATCATCTCAAAGGCGCTTCCGCGGTTATCGACAAGGATTTCGCCAGCTGTCTTCTTGCAAAGGAGCTGGATGCAGACATGCTGATCATTCTTACAGCAGTGGAGAAGGTTGCTGTTAATTTTGGTAAAGAAGATGAGAAATGGCTGGACGATCTTTCTGTTTCCCAGGCAAAGAAATATATTGAGGAAGGTCAGTTTGCTGCCGGCTCCATGCTTCCGAAGGTTCAGGCATGTGTAGATTTCGCCAGCTCCGGAACCGGAAGAACTGCTATGATCACACTTTTAGAGAAGGCAAAAGACGGCATTGCCGGAAAGACAGGAACACAGATTCATCTGTAAAAATCAATAAAACTGAGTAAAACAGGGGGTATGGCCAATGCCATACCCCCTGTAAGCTTCTGTTATTATTTACGATGCTTCTCTTCCTCTTCTTCCACCAGTCTTGCTGTTTCGTCAGAGGGAGCGGAGATTACAGCTGCTGCAATGATCTCGCAGGGCGGATTCTCCTTTACACTATCAACAGCTGCCTTCACAGCTGCCACATCACCGCTGAGAAATACGGTCGCATGGCCTCCGCACTTGGTATGCCAGGTACGAAATTCCACATTTGATGTTTTCAGCATCTGGTCAAGGACAACTACTGCATTGCAGCTTCCCAAAACCTCTACTAATCCTAATGCTCCACAAGACATCCTCTTATTTCCTCCTGACATTCTTATTTATTAATGGTCATCTTAAGCGCAATTTCTGTATCTGCAGATGGAGATGCGATCACAGTGTGAGATACCACCTTGCCAAGTGGCTTAGCAGTCTCAAGGGCTACCTCCATTGCTGCCTTTACATCTGCTATGCCGCCTCGTATTTTCACACAAGCGCCGCTTTTCAGTCGGTTTCGCTCTACACTCTGGATCTTCACATTTGCAGCCTTAGACGCTGCATCCAGTGCTACAAAGCAGGCTACCAGGTTATCCAGCTCAAATACCCCAACTGCCATACCATTATAGTTTTCTGCCATTTCGTCCTCCTTGTTCAGGCGGGAAAACGCTTCTCCCGGCTGTTCTCTTTTCTGATAGTATACCTTGTTTTTTTCCTAATTACAAGTGTATTCCATCTATAATCTCACATAAATTCACAAAATACAACAAAATCCCACATTTTTTTTAATAAGCATGTTCGTAAACAGCCAAGTAAGCGGATATTCGCAATCTGCTTTGATTTTGCCTTTACTGCTTGACATCCATGTCCGTAAGCTCTTTTTCATCTCTTACCTTTAAAATGGCAGTATCCGCTCTATGCAGCCGTATTACAGCCTTGCCCCCTTTATCACCTGTAAGTAAAAGCAGCTCCTCATAGTATTTTTTTGTAAAAATACAAGGATTACCAAGCTTTCCCTCACCGGAAACACAGGCAATCCCCTTCCCGGAGGTTTGCAAAAGCCTGATAAGCTGCCAGATTGTATCTGCTGTAAGCCATGGCTGATCAGATACTGTAAAAAGACAGGCATCTGCATCCAGATTTGCCTTCAAGCCGATTTTCAAAGAAGAAGAAATTCCTTCATCCGGGTGAGGATTGATATAGACTCGTGCTCCCAGAGTTTTTGCTGCCTGTTCTATCTCTTCGTACTGTGTAACTACTGTTATCCTTTCGCAATTTCCGGAAACCTCTTCCAGCTGCTCCAGAACATGCCTATACATAGGCTTTCCATCAATTTCATACAAAAGCTTATTGCTTCCAAATCTTCGGCTGTTTCCGGCCGCCAGCATAACAAATGCAATTTTCATAGCTTCTTTGCCTCTTTCAGGCTGCCAAAAGCAGCCACCGTTCCCTGCTTTGCCAGATCCTCTATTATATGCTCTGCCGGTGCAACACTTGATAATACATCTGCTTTGTTTAAATAGACCCGGTATATTTTTTGATCTACCCGTTTATATAATCCGTGGACAGAAACGGCTATTTTTTCAATGTCTTCTGCTGTTATCGGTGCATCCAGCTTTTTTTGAAGAAAAGAGCTTGTATATTCTGCGCGGTGGGCAGCTTCACAGATTGGTTTTCCCAGACAATCCAGTCCAATTACACTTACCACCACATCTGCGAAATCAGGAATCATCGGCTCCCACTTGGCCGGAACCTTTACAGGCTTTTGCTTCGCTCCGTCAGCTTCGAGCAGCATTACATCACAAAGAGGAACCAGCTTTTTTAATTTGGTCTCCTCTATAGAGCACATCTTTCCGGAAGCCTTTTCTATATCAGCCACCGCTGCAAATCCATGATTCTCCAGCATTTGGGGAAGCTTATCGAGCTCATCGCTGCCAATTCTTGGCAGCATCGGATCAAAGGCCATATGGGTGGTAGTCGAAATGATCACCTTCTTACCTAAGGCCTGCAGCTCTTCGTTCAGACGATAGATCAGACTGGTTTTTCCGCCTCCGCCAACAACAGCGATCACCGGGTATTTCTCGATATCCAGCTTTAATAAATCCAGAAAATATCCACTTTCTTTCATCCGGCCTCCTACTTCGGCAAAATACCGTTGCTAAGTAAAATTTCCACAACACTTCCTGCAATACATCTTGCCTTATCTGAAATCGTAAAGCAGTTCTTTTTTTCCTCTTTTCTGGGGTCTATATCGGCAATTTTCATTCCAGCCGGAACATAATAGCCATCCTTTATAATCCCGCGCAGAACACCCGTTATAGAGGCTTCTACAGGCACATCTCCCACATAGGCAAGTATCTGCCCCTTCTCCACAATATCAGCAATATGGGCAATCCCACGGATCATACCGGTGCCAGGAGAGTGAATAACCCTTTCTTTGCTTACGCCGCCTACCATGCCCGGAATACCGGTATTTGGAATTGCACAGCCCTCTGTGATAATTCTTGCCAGATCATGTCCGCGCATAGTCTCCACCACATAATCCACATCCAGCCCTGCTGTAAAGCCAGGCCCTAACCCAATGGTAAGAGGTGCCATCTCTTTGGTAGTTCCCAGATTTTTTTTTGCAAGGATAGCATCTATAAGGGCAGCCACTTTTCCCTGTTCATGAAGTGCCCCGATACACGTTCCGGCTGGGTCTACTATAAGAGGAAGCTCACCTGCTTGCCATATTTTGTCACATTCTTCCAGAGCATTTGCCCGCCTGCACAAAACACCCTCTACTTCTGCTGTTTTGTCATATACAGCCTCACAAAAGGCTACTTTCCTGCGAATTGCGCTTGGCTTCTCACATTCTAAGATCAGTACACGATAACCGCAGCGATGCAGCCTGTGGATTACACCACTTGCCAGATCTCCCCCGCCGCGGACGATCACACAGTTGTTATTCATGTTTTTGTCCTGCCCGTTTTTTTATTTTGTAATGATAAAGCATATTTGAAAAAGCTGCAAAGGCGGGGATGTCCCCGCCTTCTTATAGCCGCTGTCATTTATCCTGTGCAGCCATATTTTCTTTATTTACCTTCTCCACTGCATTCACAATATTCTCATAGCCTGTGCAGCGGCAAAGATTTCCTGCCATGTGCTTGCGGATCGCATCCCTTGTCAGCTTCTCGCCGCGCTCCAAAAGTACTGTGGCAGACATAACAAAGCCAGGTGTACAAAATCCGCACTGAATGGCTCCCTCTTCAATAAAAGCCTCCTGAATACGAGTCAGCTCTCCGTCTTTCTCAAGACCTTCCAGGGTGCGGATATTCTTGCCCTCTGCCCAGACAGCCAGATAAATGCAGGAATCAATGGTCTCACCCTCAATGATCACCGTACAGGCACCACATTCGCCTACCTCACAGCCTTTTTTTACAGAGGTAAGCCCGAGACGGTTGCGTAGCATATCAAGAAGAGACTCTCTCACGTCCACATACTCGGCTACCACTCTCCCGTTTACGGTACACTGTACCAGCCTCATATCCTTCTTCATGACAGCTCACCTCCTGTTTCATTTTCATTGCCCGGTAAAACTTGAGCATTCTCTGCCGTGCCAGCCCCATGGTCTGAAATCACAACACCAGCCACCATTCCTCTGCGGACGCTCTCCTTCAGCGCACGCTTCGCGATTTCCCCGCCGATCTGCAGACGGAACGCCTTGGAAGCTCTCCAGGAATCACGGGGATTAATTTCCTCCCGCACAAGCGTCTCCACCTTGTCGTACAGCTCATCACCGATTTCCATGCCCTTCAGTGCTTCTTCTGTTTTATGGCAGCGATAGGGCACAGGTGCCGCTACACCAAAGGTAATCCGCACATCCTCCAGTACCTTCTTCTGAGGATCGATCCTGCTTACCACACTGCAGCTTAAGGTTGCAATATCCATGGCATTTCGCATGGAATATTTAATATAAAAGCCATGATATCCCTGATAATCCTTTCCCGGAATCACAATATGGGTAAGTACATCTCCCTGGTGAAGATCTACCCTTCCAGGGCCCAGATAAAAGTCCTGAATCGGAACCATTCGTCCGCCGGTTCCATCCGCGATCCGAAGCATTGCATTCAGGGAAAACAAAGTAGGTGCACTGTCTGCGCTGACTGCACCGTTGCATACATTTCCGCCGATAGTCCCGATATTGCGAACCTGAGGACCTCCAACCTGATCCACAGCCTCACCCAGAACCGGTATCAGCTTCTGAATCACCGGGTCTTTGGTAACATGGGAAAAGGTGGTAGCTGCTCCGATGAAAATGTCACCGGAATCCATCAGCCGGATCCCCCGGATTTCCTTAATATCCCGGATACTTACCAAAGATGTTCCTGCCATTTTCCCTTCACGTATTTTGATCAGAACATCACTTCCGCCGGAGATTATCCTTGCATCAGGATGCTCCTTCAAAAGCAAAACTGCCTCTTTTATAGTTTCTGCATTATAATAATTTTCAATATCGTACATTCCTCATGCCCCCTTTCTCAGATCAGTCCGGCTTTTGTAAAGCCGTCTATCAGTCTTTGCGGTGTCAGAGGAATTTCAGCAAATCCAATTCCTGTTGCATGTAAAACTGCATTACGGATTGCCGGTGCCCCCGGAATTGCCGGAGGCTCTCCAAGAGCCTTGTTTCCATAAGGTCCCATAGGGTCATTCAGTTCTACAAATTCTGCTGTAAGATCCGGTGTATCCATCGTTGTCATCAGCTTATAGTCAAGCAAAGTACCGTTTAACGGTCTTCCTGTTTTCTCATCCAGAAGAAGCTGCTCGGAAAGCCCGCAGCCCATTCCCATAGACATACCGCCGTGAACCTGCATAGCCGCAAGCTGTGGGTTCAGAAGGACTCCGCTGTCGTGTACATTGACAATATCCAGAACCTTGATCTTACCAAGCTTCATATCTACTTCCACCTCTGCGAAGCAGCATCCGGTTGCAACCGTATTCTTTTTCACCTGTCTGGAAACCTCAGCTGTAAGAACGGAAGAATTGCTCAGGCTGTAATAGCTCTCCATTGCAAGCTCTTCCAGGGAAATGGCCTGCCTGCCGTCTGCCAGAATATATCCGTCCTCCAGCTCCAGACGATCCACATTACCCGGCACAAGAGTTCTGGCATAATCCAGAATCCTCTGCTTCAGCAGCTGGGCACATTCCTTCACTGCAGTTCCTGTAACAAAGGACTGTCTGGATGCATAAGCACCTGTATCAAAAGGTGTCACATCTGTATCCTGCATCGTCACAATATGCACTCTGGAAATATCCATATGTAAGGTTTCTGCTGCCATCTGAGAGAAAACAGTATCTGCACCCTGCCCGATCTCAGTTGCTCCCACCTGAAGCTGTACGCTTCCATCCTGGTTCAGCGACAATCTGGCACCTGCAATTTCCAGAGAAATAGGCCATACACCTGTCTTATAGGAGAAAAGTGCCATACCTACGCCGCGGCGGATATCTCCTGTCTGGTCTGCATATGCCTTTCTCTTTTCATCCCAGTGTATATAAGCAGCACCCTTATCCAGACACTCAAAAATACCATTTGAATTCGCTGCAATCGGTTTCAGATAAGCATCCTCATAATAGCCATGGATCAGATTCTTTCTTCGGAATTCCAGAGGATCCATTCCGATCTCATAAGCAATGTCATCCATAAAACTCTCTGTTGCATAGCAGACCTGAGGAATGCCGTAGCCTCTCATGGCTCCTGCAGTAGGACAATTGGTATAGACCGTATATGCCTCACCTCGGATATTCGGGCAGGCATACTGAAGACGGCTTGCAGTCAGACCGTTAGCTGCAATGGCATGTCCGTGGGAAGCGTAAGCTCCCTGATTGGAATAGGCAGTCATCTCTTTTGCCAGAAGATGCCCCTCCTGATCCACTCCTGCTGTCATTTCGTATTCAATGGAATGACGGGTTCTGGTATTGGTAAAGGTCTCCTCACGGGTAAGCTCGATCTTCACCGGACGTCCGCCAACCTGCATGGTAAGAAAGGCATTCAAAGGCTCGTAAAGCACTTCCTGCTTATTTCCAAAGCCGCCGCCTACATATGGCTTAATGACACGCACCTGTCCCCATGGGATTCCCAGTGCCTGACCAACTACACGGCGGACAATGTGAGGGATCTGCGTGGAAGAAACCACAACAATTCTTCCCTTTTCCATATACGCATAAGAAATATTATTCTCAATGTGGCAGTGCTGAACAATAGGAGTCTTATAGCTTCTGTGGATCTGTACAGCAGCATCTTCCAATCCCTTATCCACATCACCGATAGCAAAGCTGGAACGTGCAAGAATATTATCCTTCTTATCAAGATGAATGGGATGCTCGCTTCCCCGCATAGAAAGCTTCGGGCTTAGCACAACCGGATATTCTTCATATTCTACCTTGATCAGCTTCAGCGCCCGTGATGCAGTCACTTCATCCTCCGCCACAACCGCTGCGATATCATCTCCATAATAACGTACTCTTCCGGTCAGAAGATTGCGGTCAGCCACATCCTGATGTGCCAGCTCCACAGACCAGGGATGTCCCGGTGTGGGATAGCAATGATTCGGTACGTCCTTAAAAGTTACTACTTTTACTACGCCGTCCAAAGCTTCGGCCTTGCTGGTGTCAATGGATTTCACAACACCATTACCGATCGTGGCATGACAGACCTTTGCCACCAGACACTTGTCCAGGATCATATCATCTGTAAACTTCGCTCTTCCTGTTACTTTTTCATAAGCGTCTACTCTTGGAACACTCTTTCCAATCATATGCTTCACCTTCTTTACATTTACTTAATTGGTTTAAAAAAGCCGACGCCGTTCAAAAAACAATATCACGGTTCTTCTTTGAACTGGCTGTCGGCTATGGGTTCATTGCCTTGTGTCTCAAAAATAATGTCTAAAATATATCTTCTGCATAAAGCAATTGTACCACATTTCCCAGGTGTTTTGCAATATTTTTATGCATAATGCAAGATTTTTGTGCAGTTATTTTTGAAACTTTCTCATATTATTCTTTTAATGTCTGATTAATTGATAATACCTCTCAGGTCATAGATAGCATGTCTTGGGCATTTTACTACACACATACCGCAGCTTAAGCACAAGTCCTCGTTGATCACAGCACAATTGTCTGTAACCTTAATGGCTTCTGCCGTACATGTCTTCTGGCAGATGCCGCAGCCGATACAGCTGACCTGACACTGTTTTTTTGCCTCCTGGCCCTTACTTTTATTAGAGCATTTCACAACCATCCAGTTGGCACATTCATGAATATGAATTACCTTCTGGGGACATACCTTTACACACGCTCCACAGCCAATACATTTCTCTTCATCTACTTCTGCCACGCCATATTCATTAAGAGAAATGGCGCCAAGCCTGCACTTGCTTACACAGGCTTTGCAGCCGATGCATCCGTCCTTACAGCCTTGCTCGCCTGATGTGGCTCTGCACCCTCCATTACATGCCACAAAAGCTGCTTTATATGGGAATTTCTTTTTTACAGCCATATCATCCCTTCCTTTCATATGGTGTCCCGCTAAGAGGAAGGCTGTACCGCCTTACACCATCTCTTCGGAAATATGCATCTGCAATTGCAGGTGCTGTCGGAATTGATGTGATCTCACCGATACCAATTGCACCGCAGGCAACCTTAAGTCCCGGCTTATCGACTACAATGGCATCGATCTTTGGAATTTCGTGGGAACGGAATAAACCAAGAGAACCGTATTTCTCAATTGGCTTACAATTTTCATCAATCGGATACTTTTCCCTTAAAGCAAATCCCATGGACATTACTACGCCGCCTTCAATCTGGCCTTCACAGGATAAAGGATTCACTGCTTTGCCAACATCATGAGCTGCAACGATTTCCTCCACTTTGCCTGTTTTGGAATCCAGGATACAAACCTGGGTAGCATAGCCATATGCCACATGAGATACCGGATTTGGCACATTAGCTCCAAGAGGATCTGTTTTTGCAAGATATTCTGCATAATAAACCTTGCCGATCATTTCCTCTGCTGTCTTTCCGGCGCGTTTATCTTCCATCAGCTTCTCACAGGCTCTTCTGCATGCTTCTCCGGTTACCAGAGTCTGTCTGGAGCCGGAGGTCGTTCCGGAATCAGGTGAAATCCAGGTATTGCTCCGCTCATAAACAATATCCTCTCTTTTGATATCTGTGTTGGTAACGATCATCTGCGTCAGCACAGTGCCAAGTCCCTGTCCGATACAGGATGCACCGGTATAAATATGAAGCTTCCTGTCTTCTTCGTAGATCAGCTTCACACGGCCGGTATCCGGAATTCCTACACCGACTCCGGCGTTTTTCATGGCACAACCAAGGCCCACCGCTTTACCGGCCTCTAATGCTGCGTCATATTTCTCTTTCACTGCCTCCAGGGTTTCCACAAGACCGGTGGAATCATCTACAATCTGTCCATTAGGGAGAACCTCTCCCGGACGGATGGCATTTCGATAGCGGATCTCCCATGGCGTAATTCCCACTTTATCTGCCATCATGTTCAGCAGCGTCTCTGTGGCAAAGCAGGTCTGCGTAACTCCAAAGCCACGAAAAGCTCCTGCAGGCGGATTATTGGTATAGTAAGCCGTTCCTTCAATCTCAAAATTCTGGTAATGGTAGGGACCAGCTGCATGGGTGCAGGCACGTTCCAGGACCGGACCTCCAAGAGATGCAAATGCGCCGGTATCAGACTTAACCTTTGCCTTTACACCCATAATATTTCCGTTCTCGTCACAGCCCATTGTCATGTCCATATAAAACGGATGGCGTTTTGGATGAACCAGCAAAGATTCTGCCCTTGAAAGCTTCATTTTAACAGGCTTCTTAGTCACATAAGTAAGAAGCGCTGCAAGGTGCTGCACGGTCATATCCTCTTTACCCCCAAAACCGCCGCCTACCAGGGCATTCTGTACCTTCACCTTATCTGTTCCAAGAAGCAGACTGCATTCATGCAGCGTCTGATGTGCAGACTGGTCTGTGGAATATATGAAAATATCTCCGTCCTCATCGTAAAATGACACTGCACACTCCGGCTCCAGAAATGCATGCTCGGTCCATGGTGTTTCAAAATGCTGGGAAATCACATATTTAGAGCCTTCAATAGCTTCTGTGGCATTGCCGCGGCTAATGTGCTTATATGCACAGATATTATTCTCTTCCTCGTCAAATACCCTTGGTGCATCCGGTGCAGCAGCTTCCTCAATGGTATGGATGTGAGGCAGCACCTCATATTCTACCTTGATCAGCTTCTTCGCCTTCTCTGCAGTTTCTCTGTCTTTTGCTGCAACAAGTGCAATGGCGTCCCCCAGATAATGGGTCAGGCCGCCAACCGGAATCAGGGTATACTGATCGTGCTTCAAATGGCCGATCTTATTCTCACCCGGAATATCCTTAGCTGTAACAACAGCCTCCACCCCCGGAAGCTGTTCTGCTTTTGTTGTGTCAATAGAAAGAACACGTGCCCGCGGATATTTGCTTCGGAGAGCCACTCCGTAAAGCATGCCTTCCGGATAGAAATCATCAGGATATTTTCCGGTGCCAAGAACCTTTTCCCCCACATCAATTCTTGCCACACGGGATCCAAGCTCCCAGTTTTCATTCTCCTGTGGAATTACGCCCTCCCTCATAATTCCTGCGGCGATCCGCACTGCATCTATTATTTTTACATACCCTGTACAGCGGCAGTAATTGTTACGCAGGGCATACTTGATTTCCTCATCAGTTGGTTCTTTATTTACATCCAGAAGAGCTTTTGTACACATAATCATACCCGGAATGCAAAAACCGCACTGTACAGCTCCGGCTTTGCCATACGCATAGGTATATACTTTTTCTTCCCAATCGGTCAGGCCTTCTACTGTGATCACGTTTTTCCCTTCCAGGGAATCCGTGTCCGGCACACAGGCTTTGCAGGTCCTGCCATCAATGATCACGGTGCAGGCTCCGCAGGCGCCCTCACTGCAGCCGTCCTTTACAGAGGTCAGATGCAGTTCATCACGCAGAAAGCGAAGCAGTTTCTGGTTTTTCCCGGACTCTACGGTCTGTCCATTGACTGTAAATACTGCCATATTGGACTCTCCTTTCTTACGGGTTCTCCCGGTCAGGCATACGCTTTGCCATTTTTCCGGAAGCTTTTACATTATATAGATACTGTCCACAGCCCGGATAAAGCTGTGGACAGTATTTGCCTTGTTATTCAAGCGGATATTCGCAATCCGCTTCGCTGCCTGCTCATAACCGAATGCTGCTTCGCAGCTTGATTCGGTTAAATCACAGATCAGATCATATATCCATAATCATCGATCACTGCACAGATCAGCTTCTTCAGACCATCATACAGCTTATCAGCAGGATCATCTGCCTTGCAATCTGTAATCTGGCCTACAAATCTTACCTTGCAGGTCTTTGCTTCTTTATCAAGCACAACAAATCCGTCATTTGTGCTGTCTGCCATATCCTTTTCATTTGCAAACAGAGTGAATTTGTCTTTGTATGGTGCACTTGCATATGGACAGAAGCTCTTACAGTTACCGCACTCATTACACATGTAATCTACGTGGATCACCTGATTCATTGCCATTCCCGGAACCTTTACGGAAATATTGGCACGGTTCGGGCAGACATCCACACAGTTCTCGCAGACCTTATTACAGGTAAGACATCTTTCTTCCTCTGTCTTCACCTCTTTGCTGTGCTTTAAGATTCCCTTCTTTGCATAGCAGTCTGCTTCCTCGCCTGTTACAGCTGCATCCCTTGTGATCTCTTTGCCAAGGATATCCTTGACTGCAAGCTGTGCGTCACGGATTCCCTCTACAATCGTAGCAGCACCTTTTGCTCCGTCTCCGGCAACATAAACGCCGCTTACACTGGTTTCAAGAGTCTTGTCGTTGACCTTTGCTCTTCCTCTTTCGTCCACTGCGATCTGGTTTGCAGTATAGAAGTCTGTATCCAGCTTCTCACCAACTGCCACGATTACAGTGTCAGCAGGAACCTCTTCTACGTCTGCTGTCTCAGTAACACCGGCACGTCCGGATGCATCCATCTGTCCAAGCTCCATTTTTCTGCAGATCAGTCTTCCATTCTCAAGACTTACCGGAGAAAGAAGCTCTTTAAACTCAACGCCCTCTTCCAGAACCTCCAGAAGCTCATCCTCTGCTGCAGGCATGTAGCGTTTGGTTCTTCTGTATACAAGATATACATGCTCTACGCCTTTTGTGCGCTTTGCTGCTCTTGCAGTATCCATGGCTGTATTACCGCCGCCGATCACTACCACATTTTTTCCGATATCCAGGCTGCCATCATTTGCCTTGAAATCACGAAGGAATTTCAGTGCGTTTACAGTTTCACCCTTCTCAAGCTTCAAGGTACCTGGCTTGCCGGCTCCGATTGCAAGAATCACTGCATCATAGCCCTGTGCTTTCAGCTCTGCTACAGATGTGATTTCTGTATTGGTGCGGATTTCTACTCCCATCTTTTCGATAAAGGAAATATCCTTATCAATGGCATCAGCTCCAATACGGAAGCCCGGAATCACGTAGCGGATCACACCGCCTGCTTTTTCCTCTTTTTCAAAGACAGTTACAGCTGCGCCCTCTCTTGCAAGGAAATAAGCTGCAGCAATACCTGCAGGACCGCCTCCTACAACAGCAACCTTCTTGCCGTTTGGTTCTCCGGCTTTAATCTGACCGATCAGTTCCTCATAGCCCTTCTGTGCTGCGATCAGCTTGGTTCCGCGGATATTTACAGATTCCTCATAGAAATTACGGGTACATTTATTCATACAGTTATGTGCACATAAGGTTCCTGTAATAAATGGCAGTGCATTTTTCTCAAGGATCACTTCCAGAGCTTCTTTGTATTTGCCCTCACCTGTAAGAGCCACATACTGCGGAATATCCTGATGAATAGGGCATCCCTCTGCACATGGTGCATAGAAGCAGTCCAGAAGCGGAACCTCTTTTGTGCTCTTTCTGTTCGGAATCGGTTTGATATTCTTTACATGATGTGCATCTGTGATGGCATCTGCTGCCAGCTTTTTCAGTGCATCCACATCAATTCCATCCCATTTCTTCGGAGCAATTCCATCCGTCTTAGCTGCAACCTGAGAAAATCTCTGATAACCACCGGCCTTCAGCAAGGTAGTTGCCATGGTTACCGGCCAGATTCCGCAGCCTACGATCCGATCGATGTTGTAATAATCAGCACCACCGGAATAGGAAATTCTCAGCTTTCCTGCAAATTCTTCAGAAAGCTTGGCTGCAAGAGAAATGGACAGAGGGAATAAGGATTTGCCTGACATATACATTTCTTCGCTTGGAAGCTCATTTCTTGTAACGTCAACAGGGAAGGTATTGGTAATCTTCACACCGAATTCCAGCCCCAGCTCCTCTGATAATTTCATCAGACGGGTAAGCATAGGAACTGCGTCCTCATACTGCAGGTCATCTCTGAAATGGAAATCACCAAATACCATATAGTCATATCCCATTTCATCCATAGTCTTTCTTGCAAAATCATAGCCCAGAAGGGTAGGATTGCATTTTACAAAGGTATTCAGATGCTTCTCGGTAAGAAGATAGTTTGCAATGCTCTCGATTTCCTGTGGAGGACATCCATGTAAAGTGGAAATCGTTGCAGAATTACAGACATCAGATGGAATCGCTTCAATGTCTTCTCTGGTGAAATTGTGGAATCTGTCTGCATTGTCCAGAAGCCATTTCTTACATTCCTGGAAAACAGCAGTATCCTTGGCTTCCATCATTCCATCAATAAAGGTGTTCACCTTGTCGCCTTTGATTCCCTCCAGATCATAGCCTACGGAAATATTAAACTGGAAGCCATCCTGTGCTCCAAGATCAAATTCCTTCGCCATAACATGAAGGATAAACCATGCCTTGATATATTCGCTCATTGCATCCGGAACGGTAAGCTCTGTAGACCATTCGCAGTTATAGCCTTCGTCATCAGCAAGAATACATGGTTTATTTACACATGCGGAAAGCTCTGCACCATCCATTTTCTGAACGGTCTTCAGCTCAAAGAAACGTGCTCCTGCATAATAGGAAGCAATAATATTCTGGGCAAGCTGTGTATGTGGACCTGCTGCCGGTCCCACAGGTGTCTCCAGAGTTCTCTCAAAGATCGTCAGATTATGATCTGCATTTACTGTATATGGGCGATGTACCCCAAATACTGTATCTTTCCCGCTTTTTTCCTGAAGGACCCATTCCATCAGCTGCCCGAAAGGCATACATGTCATAATATCGCTCATATTTATTTTCCTCCGTTAATATCATCAGCCAGTTCCTTGGCAGACTGTCTGCAGTCAGCCATAACCTTATCTACGTCACATACCAGTACTTCTCTGTCCTTCATAAGAATCTTTCCGTTGCAGACAGTGGTTACTACATCATGTCCTGTAGTACCGAACAGCAGATGTCCGTTCACATTATCCGCTCTCATAGGTGTCAGCGGGTTGTAATCCATTACGATCACATCAGCTGCTGCACCCTCTCTTAATACGCCAAGAGGTTTCTTAAAGTAACGGTTCGCAATAACAGCATTGTTCTCAAAGAGCATCTTCGGAACTTCTCCCCATGCAGCATTAGGATCGCACAGATGATGCTTATGAAGAATATTGGCAACCTTCCAGGATTCCAGCATATCATGGGTATAGCCATCTGTTCCAAGTCCGGTCACGATTCCCTTATGAACCAGCTCCATAGTAGGAGGGCATCCGCAGGCATTTCCCATATTGGATTCCGGATTGTGGACAACCATGGTATCTGTCTCCTTGATCAGATCCATCTCATGCTCATTGATATAAATACAGTGTCCCAAAAGAGTCTTCGGTCCAAGAATGTTCCAGTCATAAAGTCTGTCTACAATTCGTTTGCTATGCTCCTTCAGGCACTGATGAAGGTCATAAATTCCCTCAGCTACATGAATATGATAACCTACGCCCTCTGGCTTCAGCTCATTGCACAGCTCCATGGTCTTATCGGAAATTGTGAAGGATGCATGCATACCCATCATAGCTGCCAGCATATCGCTGTCATCAGCCAGTGCATGTTTGATAAAATTCACATTCTCCATTACGGACTCTCTGGACTTGTCCATGCCGTCACGGTCGGAAATCTCATAGCAAAGACAGGTTCTTACACCCAGCTCCTTAGCAGCGGATTCAATGGCGCTAAGGGAACCTGTAATATGTCCAAAGCTTGCATGATGGTCAAATACAGTAGTAACACCGTTCTTAATGCTGTCAATATAGGTAGCCATTGCAGAAAGTCTGGTCTGCTCCAGAGTCAGATGGCGGTCGATGGTCCACCACTGTCCATCCAGAATATCAAGGAAGCCCTTGGGATTGTATCCCTTAATACTTAAGCCTCTGGCAAAAGAGCTGTAGATATGCTCATGAGTATTGATAAATGCAGGCATGATTACTCCGCCTCTGGCATCCACAAATTCTCCGTCCGGATATGCTCTCTTCACTTCATCTGTAGTCCCCACCATAACTATGGTGTTACCATCCATTGCAACTGCACCGTTCTCTATGAATGCATTGGATGCGTCCCGTGTGATCATTCTTCCATTACCAATAATAAGCATATGGAGTCCTCCTTTACTTGTTAAAATTGTTGAATCAAAAAGCACAATTCAACATTTTTTAGGATATTTTATACAGATAATGTAACATATTCTCATCCGAATTTCAATAGTATTTCAAAAAATATTTTTGGCTTTCTTAAAAATTTTTAGTTTTGTTTTAAAAAAAGGCAGTTCGTTTTTATGCGAACTGCCTTTTCCAATCATGAGCTTTATATTTTTTTTATTATATGCAGACTTTTCCGTTCTTTTTTCCAAAGCTCTGTACTAAGCTTTGCCAGGTAGCCTTTCCCGTTCTCTACATGCCATTCATAAAAGGAGCCGTCCTCGTCTGCATATTCTTCCATAATATTCATAATGGTGCCGCCATGCACCACAAGTGCAGCATAGGAAATGTTTTTACGGATGCAGCTGTTTACTGCCTTCTGAAAGCCTGTGATGCTGCGCTTTTTAAATTCCTCCCGGCTCTCCCCTCCTGGAAATGGAAGAAGTCCGCCGGAATCGATCCATGCCTGATAATCGGCATTGCCATTTAACTCCAGATAATTTTTGTTCTCAAATTCTCCAAAATCACACTCTGCAAGCTCATCTATAATATTCAGTGTTTTTCCTGGAAAAAGAATTCCTGCAGTTTGTGTGCAACGAAGCATGGGACTTGCATAGACTGCCTTTACCTCTCCATAATGCAGCCTGCTCAGCGCTTCCCTTGCTTCCTGGCAAAGAGGCTCATCTGTTCCTCTTCCTATATATCTTTTCTTTTTATTACCCTCCGTCCTGCCATGACGGATCAGCAAAAGCTTAAGCATTTTTGATCACCGTCCCGATTCCGCATACCACACGGGTCACCTTCCGGCTTTTTGCTGCAAGCTCTGTGCAAACTCTGCCCACTGCTTCCCTGTATTTCCGGTCAAATGCATCCATGGGAACTACCCCGTAGCCTACCTCCTGACTAACCAGAACAACACCCGGGTTTTCCCTGGCAAGCCTGTCTGCAAGCCCTGTAAGGTCGTGCTCCTCTTTTAATTCCCTGCGGATAAACTCCTGAAAATCAAGAACTCCCTCTGCCTTCATAAGCTGCTCCTGATTTAACTCACTGCCCTTTTTCCAGCAGATATCCGGATATTTTTCTTTTGCGTAATCGCTTTTTCCCTGAAAAGCACCGCCAATAATCATTTCCATTTTGGTTTCACTCCTTCTGTCTTAGACCATTACAGACGCCACTGCCAGCACTACTGCCATTCCAACCTCACAAAGACAAAGGAAATAGCCTGCCAGATCCCCTGTGATTCCCCCGAAATATTTCATTGCCTTATGATGATAAAAGAGAAAGCATCCCACTGCAAAGGCAAATGCCAGACCTCCAAGTACAGGCTGAATCCGCAGCATTACCAATAACAAAACCACCAGATAAAAAACAAGCACGTTTCTTACCCGCAGCTCCTCTGCCTTCCTGGAAAATTCCGCTACTGTACCATCCTTGCGGGCTTTTGGAAATGTCATTACACTGATTCCGGAAAAGCATCTGGAAACCATAAATCCAAGTGCCATGATTTCAAGTGCAGGTTTATGAAACCAAATCTGACTGTATGCCCCATACCAGGCAAGAAAATAAATACAGGCTGTGATCACGGCAAAGGCTCCTGCGTGAGAGTCCTTGAGAATCTCAAGACGACGTTCCTTTTCCTGCCAGGAGCTTAAAGCATCAGAGGTATCCAAAAGCCCATCCACATGGATCCCGCCTGTAACCCATACCGGAATCAGTACCAATACCGCAGTTACAAACACCGGCTGAAATCCCAGATGATCTCCTGCCCAGGCTGCTGCCAGGGACAAAACGCCGATTACAGCACCGATAAAAGGAAAAAAGCAAAAGGTATATTTCATATTCTCTTTATTCCAGTCAGCCCTTGGCATTGGAATTTTGGAATACATGGCAAATGCCACCTTAAAATTATTCCACAGCATTTTAAACATATTTTTCTCCTTTGTGCCAGACAGGAATTCCGTATACCACTTCCACAACCTCGTCTGCCATTTCTCCAAGCTCCTGATTGATCACTCCAAGATATTCCTGATAGCGGACTGTATCCCCTTCATAGGAGGCTGCCTCGGAAAAAATCTCGTTGGTAACGATCACAAGGTGACGTACCTGATTTCTCAGCTTTCTGACACCTGTTAAAATGGCCTCTATTGTATTTGTTCCCGCTCCATCTCTTTCAAACATTTCATTTGCAGTAAGGTTCGACATGCATTCCAGAAGAATTATGGCATCTTCCGGAAATTCCAGCTTCTCAAGTCCTGTGTAGCACTCTACCGTTTCAAAGCCCTTTCCTTCCCGCATTTTGCGATGGCGCTCCACACGCTTAAAGCTTTCTTCATCATAGGGATGCATCGTTGCAATATAGAATCGTTTTCCCTGTCCATAAGAGAGAATTTTATCCTCAGCAAAAGCAGACTTTCCGCTTCCGCTTCCCCCGGTTACCACGGTCATCATTTTATTTCAGCTCCTCATACTGGTCTACATGGATATCGTCAAATGTACTCAAGGTATTATAAAGAGTTGCTCCCATATCCAGAAACGGGCAAAGAGCAATTGCCCCGGTTCCTTCACCAAGACACATATCTGCATGAAGCACAGCTTCCTTACCAAGCTTTTCCAGTACAAGATGTGCCGCAGGCTCCTTGGAAACATGGCTTGCAATCATATAATCAGCGGCCAGAGGTGAAAGCATCGCTGCTATAAGTGCAGCCACTCCGGATATAAACCCGTCGATCAGCACAGGAAGCTGTAGCGCAGCTCCTCCCAGATAAACACCTGCCATTCCGGCAATATCAAGTCCTCCCACCTTGGAAAGCACATCTATGGGATCTGTTGGATCCGGCTCATTTAAGGCAATTGCCTTATTTATGGCATTGATCTTACGGATCAGTCCGTCACTTGAAAGACCGGCGCCTCTTCCGGTCATAGCCTCTACCGGCTGGTTCAGAAGCACGGAGGCTACTGCGCTGCTGGTTGTGGTATTTCCAATTCCCATTTCTCCTGTTGCAAGAAGACGGTATCCACAGGCTTTCAGCTCCTCTGCCATAGCAATCCCGGCTTCAATTCCCTTCACAGCTTCCTCTCTTGTCATAGCAGGACCTTTTGTCATATTGCGGGTTCCATACATTACCTTCAGATCTGTACGGGCTGTAGTATCTTTGATCATACCCACATCTACAGGCTTCACAGCTACACCGCACTGATGACACATTACACATGCGGTGGTTGTTTCCTTAACAAAATTATCTGCCACAATTCCTGTTACTTCCTGTCCGGTCTGGGTAACGCCCTCTTCCACTACGCCATTATCTGCGCACATAGCTACCAAAGCTTTTTTTTCAAGGTCTACCTTCACATCCCCTGTGATTCCCACGATCTGCGTGATCAGGTCCTCCATTTTTCCAAGAGAGTGGAGCGGCTTGGCAATACTATCCCAACGTTTTCGTGCAGCTTCCATTTTCTCTTTATCAAGAGGTTTTATTTTCTTCAGTGTCTCTTCTAATGTCATTTTTTCCTCCCACTGGTAAATACCAGGAATTTACTGAATACATAATTTAAAGCCATAACAACAAACTGGATGATCAATTTTCCTGCCATATCATTTATGTGAACGATCTCGGCGAAAAACCACACACCGCCTACCTCAATAACCATGGTACTCACTCTTGCTCCTATAAATTTGCAAAAAGGTCTGATATGATCTTTCAGTGTCTCACATCTGTCCTGAAAAACGAACTTAGAATTTACCACATAGGCAAACACGATTGCCAGAATAATGGAAATCACATTGGCAATTTCTCTTTGCACACTAACCTGGCGCAAAATAAAAAAGCTTACCAGGTTTACAGCTGTTGTGCATACACCAAAAAATATATAACGTATTACATCACTGGCATATAGCTTTTTAATGAGAGCAGTCATGATTTACCTCCTGATAAACGTCCCTTTCCCCACGAACAATCTGAGAAATAATATAGCGTGGACGTCTTTTTACTTCCTCGTATATTTTCGCAATATAATATCCGATAATGCCAAGGCTTAGCATAATAGCACTTCCAATAAGAAGCATTACGATCAGGGTAGTCGTATAGCCTTCTACTGCTCTTCCGGCAAAAAACTGTACCAGCGAATAAATAATCAGAATCAGGGAACCTCCAAAACAGGCTCCGCCTATAATCGTTACAAACTGCAGCGGAACTGTAGTAAATGCCACAATATTGGTAAACGCATATTTCACAAGGGACCAGGTGGACCACTTGGACTGTCCCGCTTCCCGGTCATGTACTTCGAATTCCACATATGTAGTTTTAAAGCCTACCCACGAGGATGTGGCACGGAAAAACATGTTTCGCTCGGGCATAGAGAGAATACTGTTCACAGCCTTGCGGTCCATCATCTTGAAATCAGAGGCATTCTGCATATTTACACCGGTTGCCTTAGACATGATTCCATAGAAAAAGCCTGCACTTTCTTTGTGTAGGAGACTTTCCGTTCCTCTGCTTTTCTTCACGCCTTCAATAACTTCCCATCCCTCTTCCCAGAGCCGATACATCTGGATCAGGGTTTCCGGCGGATGCTGCAGATCGCAGTCCATAACCGCAACCACATCACCGGCTGCCTGTGCAAGGCCTGCATAAACTGCTGCTTCCTTTCCGAAATTTCTGGAAAAATGAACGCCCAGAATGTTTGCGTCTTTTGCACCGGCTTTGGTAATCTCTTCCCAGGTTCTGTCCTTTGAGCCATCGTCTACAAGTACCAATTCATAAGAAATGCCTGCTTCTGTTAAAACCTCATGAAGCACACGGCAGGTTTTCCCCACCATCAGTTCTTCATTGTAAGCAGGCAAGACTACTGATAATCTGCTCATTTTTTTGTCCTCTAGTCTTTTATTTTTCAACTCTCCCATTATATTACAAAACGATTTTACCGGCAACCTTATTTCCGTTTCTTCATAGCTTCCTTTATTCGTGTGGTCTTTATGATATACCAAGCACTTGATCCAGCGCGGCAAATATTGTCTCTATATCAATTGGTTTGGTAATATGTGCATTCATACCTGCTTTAAATGACTTTTCTTTATCTTCCTCAAAGGCATTTGCGGTCATGGCAACGATTGGGATATTTGCTTTCTTATTATTCTTTAAGGTGCGAATCTCCCTGGTTGCCATATAGCCATCCATTTTGGGCATCTGAATATCCATAAAAATCAGATCATACCTGTCGTCCTCCACTTCATTCATCCGCTCAACAGCATCCGTTCCGTCTTCCACGCAATCTACCGATATTCCAATCTCTTCCAACAGGGTAGCAGCAATTTCGCGGTTTAGTTCATTATCCTCCACAAGAAGAACCTTTTTACCAGAATAGCGTTTTTCTCCCTCCGCTTGCTGCAGCGGTTCTTCTTTTATACTCACAGGCATTCTGGCATCGTCTCAGTATGTTTTCCTTATCTGCCTGGACTTTTAACCATTCTACTTTTTGATTTTCCAAATGGATTATAAATATATTGGTAAATATTGTTCCAAGTGCCTTCAATGCCTTTGTAAGCTCTTCATCCCGTTTTTTTGTAGAACGCAGGGCATTTGACAGCTCCTCATTCTTCTGCAATGCACTGACATCCTGATAAGTCACATAGATATATTTTTTCCTTCCAACAATAAGATAAGATAAATCTGACTGCATATAGAACCATTTTCCCTGCGGATTTCTTTTTCTGTAAAAAATATTCGTATGCGGATGCTCTATATTAAGACTTCTAACAGATTCCTCTACATATTGCAGATCATCCGGATGTACTGTTTCGCAAAAGGGGTTCTTCTGTAACAACATCATCTGCTGCTGCGTAGTCTCCATCACCTCTGCAAATCCACGGGTAATAAAAACAGGATCATAACACAGCGTTGTTTTGGCATCCTCTTCCTCTGAAAGAATGCAAAACAGAACAGCGCTGTTTTGAATAGAACGCAGCGTAGTTACAAATGCCTGCTGCTGTGGATCTGTATAGTCCTCCACAAAAAGAAAAACATTCTTTGTATCTGCACTTTCCCTTGTAAAGTCAAACTGCATGAAACGCATCTCACCATTGAGCATAAAATTAATCATAACATGATGCATAATGTGCTCTGCTGTTCCCTGTGTGATTGCTTCCATCGTCATCTGCTGTTTTATCCGATTCAGCTCCTCTATATCACCAGATGCATAGTGCATAATTTTCTCACAGATATAAGCATCAAACATTTGCTCATCGGACTCTGGAAAAATATTTTCACCACTTAACAGCTTTGTATCCTGATGAAGCTTTATACATTTCCCTGTATCTTCAAAATCAATGTACAGGATTTCTATATAATGGTTTTTAAGAGCTTTTTCATATATTGCAGCCTGAACTGCTTTCTCCAACAACTGCATTCCTCCTTGTTTTCTTATGTACTATTAATTTTTCAAATACGTTCTGATACTCAAATATAAGAATTAGTGTATATATCTTAAAATTGTTTTTATAACTTCATCAAGTACTATCGGTTTTGACAAATGTGCGTTCATCCCTGCTTCCAGTGATGCCTGAACGTCTTCTGCAAATGAATTGGCTGTCATTGCTATAATAGGAATGGTTTTTCCATCCGGTCTGTCATTCATCGCCCTGATTGCTTTTGCCGCTTCATAACCATTCATTTCAGGCATCATGATATCCATCAGGATTACATCAAATGTGCTTTCCGGATGATTTCTGAAAATCTCAACAGCATTCTTTCCATCCACAGCTCTTTCTACATTTATCCCGAACTCTTCCAGCTGCACAGTTGCGACCTCTGCATTCAGTTCATTATCCTCTGCAAGAAGGACATTAACACCTGTAAGATTTACCTTTTCAGAAAAAAATGTGTCTGACTTACTACATTCCTGATCTGTGATTTCCAAAGGAATATCCACGGTAAATGTGGTTCCTTCATGCTTTTTACTCTGCACAAAAATGGTTCCACCCATCATATCCACATACTTCTTTACAATGGCCATCCCCAGTCCGGCTCCATGGTACTGCGTTCTCACATCGGAATCTTCCTGTGCAAATTCCTCAAAAATTTCTTTTATAAATTCCTCACTCATTCCGATACCAGTATCAGAGATGCGGTAATGCATATTTATATATCCATCTCCTCCATTTTCCTGACAACGGGCTTCAAATGTAATCGTCCCTCCATCCGGGGTGAACTTTACAGCGTTACTCAGAATATTGACCAGCACATCACGCAAGCGCACAGGATCTGCAAGTACATTTGGAAGCTTTGCTTCTTCACGCTGGAGCTTAAAGTTGATATCCCGGTTTGCAA
>CAKRKL010000011.1 GCA_934358405.1 uncultured Blautia sp. | reverse complement strand
TAATTTACTCCTTTGAGTATATTTAAACACATTTAATCACATTAGTCAATAAATCCAATTGCTTAGGATACTCTCCTTTTTGCAGGTAAAATATGAAATCACAGGATGACAGGCGATAAATTCTGCATCCTGAAGATAGCTTAAGTATAAAGCCTGCCGGGGAATGTTACAACAGATAAATTTGCAGAAGGAGTCCAAAATGGACAATCTTTTTCCCAGAAGAGATTGGTGTATTCACTAATGGCTCGGATTGTGCTAACATAGACTTCATAAGGTTCTGAAAATGGGAAATGGCATCAGAACCGGAACTTCAGGAGGAAAAACAAATGGCTTGTACAACAATTTTAGTTGGAAAAAATGCATCCTATGATGGCTCCACCATGATCGCAAGAAATGACGATTCCGGAGCCGGACATTATACACCGAAAAAATTCGTGGTGGTTCATTCAAAGGAACAGCCAGGAAAATATAAATCTGTGATTTCCCATGTGGAGATTGATCTTCCGGAAAATCCAATGGGCTACACCTCTGTTCCAAATGCAGTAGCAGGAGAAGGTATTTGGGCAGCAAGCGGCGTCAATGAGGCTAATGTAGGCATGACTGCTACTGAGACCATCACCTCTAATCCCCGTGTGCTTGGAGCAGATCCGCTGGTTGTGTATCAGCCGGCAGAAGATGGAAAGGAAGAGACTGCCGGAGGAATAGGAGAGGAAGATATTGTTTCTCTGGTTCTGCCATATATCCACAGTGCAAGAGAAGGAGTGCAAAGACTTGGCAGCATTCTGGAGCAATACGGTACATACGAGATGAATGGAATTGCTTTTCAGGATCAGGACGAAATCTGGTGGCTGGAGACCATCGGTGGTCATCACTGGATTGCACGGAAAGTGCCGGATGATGTTTACGTGGTTATGCCAAACCAGCTGGGCTTGGACAAATTTGACCTGGAGGATGCCCTTTCCCGGCAGGAGGAATATATGTGCTCCCCTGACATGAAGGAATTTATAGAGAAAAATCATCTGGATCTTTCCCTGGATGGTGTGCTTAATCCAAGAGATGCTTTCGGAAGCCATGATGATGCAGACCATGTTTACAACACTCCGAGAGCCTGGTTTATGGAGCGATATCTGAATCCGAGGACAAAAGTGTGGGACGGTCCTAATGCTGATTTTACTCCATATTCAGATGATCTGCCATGGTGCATGACTCCAGAGAAAAAAATTACCGTGGAGGATGTAAAATATGTATTGTCCTCTCATTATCAGGGAACTCCTTATGATCCATACGCATCTTATGGTGACAAAGCGCAAAAAGGGGCATTTCGTTCTATTGGCGTAAACCGTACCGACTTCCTGTCTGTGATCCAGATGCGCCCGGGAATGGAAAAGGACAGTAATATTCTGCAGTGGGTGGCCTTTGCATCTAATGCATTTAATGTACTGGTACCGTTTTATGCCACAATTGATACAACTCCGGACTATCTTTCCGGCACAACGAAAGAAGTAACAACAGATAATTTCTACTGGGTAAGCCGAATGATCGGAGCTATGGCAGATGCTTCTTATAAGAACTCCGTTTTCCACATTGAGCGTTATCAGGAAAGGGTGATGTCAAAGGGACATCAGCTGATTAATGAGTATGATGCCTTGCTGGAAAAAGAATCTGATGCAGAAAAGAGAATGGTACTTCGACACGAAGCTAACCAGGCTATTGCAGACATGCTGAAAAAAGAAGCAGCTGCAACACTGGATAAGGTGTTATATGAGCTAAGTAATCAGATGAAAAATTCTTACTCCAGATCTGACGCCTGATTCGGTTACTACTCACGGAGGGAACAGTAACCTGATTCGACAAAATGTGTGGTATTTTGCATACAGATAGTAGACAAATTACAGTTCATTTACTATAATAAAGTACAGAAAATGAATTTTGTCTCTGGAGGATCTGATATAGGTCTGTCCCATAAATAAAAGCCGGAACAAAAGGATAAGGAGGCTGGAATGACAGCAAAAGAATGTTATGAGAAGGTCGGTTCAGACTATGATGGAGTTCTGAAAAGACTTGGAAGTGAAGCACTGGTGAAACGATTTGCAGTGAAGTTTCTGAATGATCCCAGTTTTCAGGATCTGACAGACGGACTTGCAGCACAGGACGGGGAGAAGGCTTTCCGCGCTGCACATACACTGAAGGGTATTTGCCTGAATCTTGGATTTACAGGCCTGTATAAGGTAAGCGCAGAGCTGACCGAGGTACTAAGAGGAAGAGAGATAGCAGGCAGCGATGAGCTTTACCAGCAGGTAAAAGAACAATATACCATCTTGACAGAAGCAATTCAGGAGCTGGCAGCACAGGGCTGAGAGGAACTCTTCATATGATAAATAAAATTGATCGTGAGGACATGCTGGCGCTGACCAGGAGAATGAATGTTTCCAGATGCTCGTTTACCCGTATTGCGGGCTGCTACGTAGATGGAGACGGTGATTTTGATGGCAGCTTTAATGTGAATTTCCTTAAGCTTTCCGCTGATGAAAAGAGGAAAAATATTGAGCTTGCAAAAGCAGTTCCTTTTGCAACGACCAATGTGAATCTGAAGCGCTGTGAATTTTCCCCGGAGGATATGCGGCCGGGAACCGTCTGGCAGCTTCTTATGGCCTTGCGTGAATGCGGACTGAAAAACGATGCCCTGATGGACAGCTTTTATGATCTGGTAATGGAGCATTATCAGAGCCGCAGACCTTATGCGGTTTATATGTTCCATGACAGATATGACATTCCGGCGAAGGCCGCAGATAAGGAACGGCTGTGGGAATCGGAGGCAGTTTTTGAGTACCTGATCTGTGTGATTTGTCCTCTGGCAGATGAGTATGAACCGGGTGCGCCGGAGTGCGGATTTTTGTTTCCGGCATATGCAGACGGTGGTGCGGATCTGAACCATGCAGCAGTTTTTCAGGCTGATAAAGATCGGCCCCACAGAGAACTGGCAGAGAAAATTCTGGGAGTGAAATAAGCGAAGCAAAGGTACCATATGTTTATTGGAAGAAAATCTAATAAGCATAGGTACCTTTTTTTGTGCGCTTACATATCCTGTTTCGCTTCATAGTCCTGAATAATCTTAAGTGCGGCAGCATATTTGGTCCGCCAGTGCTTCAGCTGGCCTGGCGCAGGAGTGGTGCCGGAAAGCCGTGTTTCATCTGTGTTATGTGCAATATCTGCCAGTTTTACCCTGCGGGCAAGCGGATTCTGACAAAGCCTGCGGACATAATCCAGATAATTGTCGCAAGGATTGTGGGTGAGCAGAATCACTGCCTGTACGACTTCTTTTGGAAATTCCTTTTCCAGATCCTGGACTGTGAAATCAGTATCTTCCAGAATATCATGAAGCAAGGCAACACAGGTGGAGACTTCATCCTCCATCTGTTCAGCAAGATGAACAGGATGGAAAATATAAGGGACACCACTTTGGTCAAACTGACCTTCGTGCGCAGTATATGCAAGCTTCATCGCTTTGATAGTTAGGGGTGTATAGACCATTTTTTATTCTGCAGTAGCAGCCTCCGTATCAGCATTTAGTGGAGCAAAGGCTGTCAGGATTTCATCTGCTTCAGTCTGGGTATCTGTGGTGTAGGATAAGATGATAGAGACAAACTTTCCTCCCTGTTTACGTGTGCAGTATTTCTGAAGAATCTCGTAATCATTGATGGTGACACTGGTTTCCATAACACGGAAATCCTGTCCTCCAATCTGTGTGTCTGTAATATCTGAATAAGAATAACCCATTTGTGTGGCATCCAGCATCTGCTGTGCAGCCAGGAAATACTGATCTGTGGTCATGTTTTCCAGGACAGCATCTTCAACGACCAGGGAAACATTGGGAAATCCGGAAACAGAGGAAGCCATCATTTCATAAACTGTGCCGGATAAAGAATCGTCGTCAAGCTCTATACCGGAAGCTTCTTCAAGTGTGCTCTGACCCTGACGCATAACAGATTCCAGTTCCTCCTCTGTATTCATCACAATGGTCTTTGGAGGGGTGAATTTAAGATTCAGCCATTCACTCTGGTAGTCAGTATCTGTGATGGTGCCTTTTTCGTAGGGGGTGTCAGCTGTGCCGTCTGTACTTTCAGTAGACTGATCGGAAGAGGTATCTGTCTTTGCCTTTACCTGGATAGCTGCTTCTGTGAGTATAGGGACGCAGGTCAGCGTGCAGAGGGAAAATGCCAGTACAGTCGGTATTAATAAACTGTTTTTTCTTCGCATGAAATCATCCTCCTGAGGTTTATGGTGCTGCGGATTGCAGCACTTCATAAGAACATTATAACGAGGGATGACAAAAGGTACAACCCCCTTTCCATTTGAAATTATGCTGAATTTATGTGTTGACAAATGAAAAAAATGTGATATACTTTGATAATCAAACTATTTTAAAGCAAAGACAAATGATTCAAATAGCACATACCTGGAGGTATTATGGTTGGAAAAATAAAAGGGACCGGTTCATACAGACCGACCCAGGTGTGGGACAATGACAAGCTGTCCCACATGATGGATACAAGTGATGAATGGATACGCGGCCGAACCGGAATCGGACAGAGACACATTGCGTCTGGCAGGGAAACCGTTCCGTACATGGCGGCAATGGCTGGAGAGGCAGCTCTTGCAGATGCCAGGATCGCACCGGAGGAAATTGACCTGATTCTGGTTTCCACTATGTCCTGCGAAAATATTATGCCCTGTGCGGCATGTGAGGTGCAGAAGCTGATCGGTGCGGTAAATGCCGTCTGCTTTGATCTGAATAGTGCCTGTACCGGATTTCTTATAGCTCTGAATACGGCGCAGGCCTATCTGGGAGAACAGATTTTTCGCAGAGCACTGGTGATTGGTGCAGAAGCACTTTCCCATCTTACCAATTGGCAGGATAGAAGCACTTGTGTGTTGTTTGGTGATGGTGCAGGAGCTGTAGTATTGGAAGCTGATGAATCAGCGGTATATATTCAGACTGCTCATTCCATTGGGAAAAACGGCGGGGTACTTACCTGTGCCAGCAGAAACCAGCCGGAATTCACAGAAGAGCATGCAGAGCTTTCCTCCACTTACATGCAGATGGATGGGAAAGAAGTATTTAAATTTGCAGTCTCAAAGGTTCCGGAGGTAATTCAGGAGGTGCTTGATAAAGCAGGAAAAACCAGAGAAGAAATCTGTTATTACATGCTTCATCAGGCAAATCAGAGAATTGTGTCATCTGTGGCAAAGCACATGAAGGAGCCTCTGGAAAAATTTCCGATGAATATAGAAAGTCTGGGAAATACCTCTTCCGCAAGTATTCCTCTTCTTTTAGATGAATGGAGGAAAAAAGGAAAGCTTAAAGCCGGAGACTGGATTGTACTTTCCGGATTTGGCGGAGGGCTTACCTATGGTGCAAGCCTGCTGAAATGGCAGATAGAAGCATAAAACCCCAAAAAGAGTTTTACTGAAAAAAATAAAAAAACGAATAGGAGAATAGTAAAATGTTAGAAAAAATCAAAGAAATCACAGCAGATTCATTAGGAGCAGACGTAAACAACCTTACCGCAGAGACTTCATTTAAAGAAGATCTTGGAGCAGATTCCCTGGATCTTTTTGAGATGGTAATGGCTTTGGAAGAAGAATTTGAGGTGGAGATTCCTACAGAGGATCTTGAAAATATTAAGACAATCGGTGACGTTGAAGCATACCTTCAGGCTCGTCAGTAATCAGTCTGAAACAGGAAGCGACAGAAAAATCAGACGTACATATCCTGGCTATAGAATGGAGATTTTTATGAAAACAGAAGTTACAGAATTACTTGGAATTGAATATCCGATCATTCAGGGCGGCATGGCATGGGTGGCAGAATACCACCTGGCGGCAGCCGTTTCCGAAGCAGGCGGACTTGGTCTGATCGGTGCTGCAAGTGCTCCGGCAGAGTGGGTACGTCAGCAGGTGCAGGAGGTAAAGAAGCTTACCAACAAGCCATTCGGCGTTAATATTATGTTGATGAGTCCTTATGCAGATGAAATCGCAAAGGTTATTGTAGAGGAAAAGGTTCCGGTGGTTACAACTGGGGCAGGAAACCCGGAGAAATATATGAAAATGTGGAAGGAAGCCGGGGTTAAGATCATTCCGGTAATTGCTTCCGTTGCCCATGCGAAGAGAATGGAACGCTGCGGAGCAGATGCTGTTGTGGCAGAGGGCTGTGAATCCGGAGGACATATCGGAGAGACAACCACCATGGTTCTGGTACCGCAGGTTGCAGATGCAGTGAATATTCCGGTGATCGCAGCCGGAGGAATTGCAGATGGAAGAGGAATAGCGGCAGCCTTTATGCTTGGAGCAAAGGCAGTGCAGATGGGAACCCATTTTGTAGCAACTACAGAGTGCTGGGCACATCAGAATTATAAGGATATGATTCTAAAAGCAAAGGATATTGACACGAAAGTAACAGGACGTTCTACAGGACATCCGGTTCGTGCGCTTCGTAATCAGATGACAAAAGAATATCTGAAAAAAGAGGCTGAGGGCGTACCTTTTGAGGAACTGGAACAGATGACTCTCGGAAGTCTTCGCCGTGCTGTTGTGGATGGAGATGTGAAGCTGGGAAGCGTTATGGCTGGCCAGAGTGCAGGTCTTGTGAAAGAACAAATGAGCTGTCATGACTTGATACAAAAGCTGGTAAAAGAGACAGACGAATTGCTGAAAGGAACTGGAATTTATGAGTAAGATTGCATTTCTTTTTCCGGGACAGGGTGCCCAGAAGGCTGGAATGGGACAGGATTTTTATGAGAAATTTCCATCTGCAAAGGAGATATTCGATCAGGCAAGTCAGTGGCTTTCTCTGGATATGAAGGAACTTTGTTTTGAAAAAAATGACAGGCTTGATCTTACAGAATACACGCAGGCAGCACTTGTGACTACCTGTCTTGCCATGGAAAAGGTAGTGGAGGAGTCTGGGCTATACCCGGATGTAACTGCCGGCTTAAGTCTTGGTGAATATTGTGCCATTGCAGTTTCCGGTGGAATGAGTGTGAAGGATGCAATTACCACTGTGAGAAAAAGGGGAATTCTGATGGAGCAGGCAGTGCCGGCGGGTGAAGGTGCTATGGCAGCTGTTCTGGGGCTTGACGCTAAGGAAATAGAGAGGGCGATCAAGGCTACTGAGGCAGAAATCGCCAATTATAACTGCCCTGGACAGATTGTAATTACAGGACCTAAAGCTGCGGTAGAGGAGGCTTCTCTAAAGCTGAAGGAGGCTGGTGCAAGAAGAGTTTTGCCTCTTGCAGTAAGTGGCCCATTTCATTCCTCTTTGCTTGAAAATGCAGGAAAAGAGCTTGAAAGAGAGCTTGAACACATAGAATTTTCCAAGCTTCAGATTCCATATGTAACAAATGTAACAGCAGAGTATGTGACAGATATCGGACAGACAAAAGAACTTCTTGCAAAGCAGATTTCCTCATCTGTTCGTTGGCAGCAAAGTGTGGAAAGGATGCTTGCTGATGGTGTGGATACCTTCGTGGAAATCGGTCCGGGGAAAACCCTGACAGGATTTATGAAAAAGATTGCGCCAGAGGTAAGAACCTATAATATCCAAAAAACAGAAGATTTGGAACAGCTGGCTGAGCTGATAAAAAAATAAGACCATATGGTGCCGGAATAAATGTCTTGTTCATGGTGCCATTATTTTAGAACTGACATACAGGAGTAAAAAGCATGAATGCAGAGAAAAAAATTGCAGTTGTGACAGGCGCTTCCAGAGGAATCGGAAGAGCAATTGCCCTCGAGCTTGCTAAAATGGGCGCATTGGTAATCATCAATTACAATGGCTCAAAAGAGAAAGCGGAAGCGGTGAAAGGGGAAATTGAGGCCCTGGGCGGACAGGCAGAAATCAGCCAGTGTAATGTGGCAGATTTTGAGGCCTGCGGCACTTTTATTAAAGAAATCATAAAAGCATATGGACGAATTGATATTTTGGTAAACAATGCAGGAATTACAAAGGATGGGCTTCTGATGGCAATGAGCGAGGATGATTTCCGAAAGGTTGTGGATACAAATCTGATGGGAACCTTTAACTGCATTCGTCATACGGCACGGCAGATGGTAAAACAAAGAAGCGGCCGTATTATAAATATGGCATCTGTTGTAGGTGTTGCGGGAAACCCGGGACAAGCTAATTATGCAGCTTCAAAAGCAGGAATTATCGGTCTTACCAAAACAGCTGCGAAGGAGCTTGCATCAAGAGGAATTACGGTAAATGCCATTGCTCCTGGCTTTATCAGAACGGATATGACGGATGTACTTCCTGATAAGGTAAAAGAAGAAACTTTGAAAAATATTCCTATGGGAACTTTTGGTGAGCCGGAGGATGTGGCAAAAGCAGCAGCTTTTTTTGCATCTTCAGCAGCAAAGTATATTACCGGACAGGTTTTATGTGTTGATGGAGGAATGGTATGAGTAAAAGACGTGTAGTGGTAACCGGGCTTGGCGCGGTGACTCCTATTGGAAATAATGTGGAAACCTTCTGGGAAAATGTGAAGGCAGGCACAGTAGGCATTGGTGAGATCACCAGATTTGATACTACAGATTTTAAGGTGAAGCTTGCTGCGGAAGTGAAGAACTTTAATGCAAAGGAGTATATGGATTTCAAATCTGCAAAGAGAATGGAACTGTTTTCCCAGTATGCAGTCGCTGCGTCAAAGGAGGCTATGGCAGATGCCGGAATCGATATGGAAAAAGAAGATCCATTCCGTGTAGGTGTGATCGTAGGTTCCGGGATCGGAAGTCTTCAGGCAATGGAAAATGCAACAGTAAGATTGAATGAAAAAGGTCCTTCCAAGGTAGATCCGCTTCTTGTTCCTAAGATGATCAGCAATATGGCTGCCGGAAATGTATCTATTGCAACAGGCGCCAGAGGAAAATGCACAAATGTGGTAACAGCCTGTGCATCCGGAACTCACTGCATTGGTGATGCATACCGTGCCATTCAGTATGGAGACGCAGAGGTGATGCTGGCAGGTGGAACGGAAAGTGCCATTACTCCTGTTGGAGTGGCCGGATTTACCAATCTGACAGCTCTTAGCACCAGCGAGGATCCATATCGTGCCTCCATTCCTTTTGACAAGGAAAGAGGTGGCTTTGTTATTGGAGAAGGGGCCGGAGTAGTGGTCCTGGAAGAGCTGGAGCATGCAAAAGCAAGAAATGCCAGAATTTATGCTGAGGTGGTTGGATATGGTGCAACTGCGGATGCTTATCATATTACTTCCCCAATTGAGGATGGAAGCGGAGCAGCCAGAGCAATGACAGATGCAATGGCAGAAGCTAATGTCAGTCCTGAGGAAATTGATTATATCAATGCTCATGGAACTGGCACTCATCATAATGATCTTTTTGAGACAAGAGCGATCAAGGCAGCTCTTAAGGAAGCTTCCCAAAAAGTAAAAATCAACTCCACCAAATCTATGATTGGACATCTTCTTGGCGCTGCCGGAGGAGTGGAATTTATAGTTTGTGTCAAGTCTATAGAGGAAGGCTTTATCCATCAGACTATGGGAACAACAGAAACAGAAGAGGAACTGGATCTGGACTATTGTATCGATGGACCAGCAAAACAGACAGTAAATTATGCTATGAGTAATTCACTTGGTTTTGGCGGACATAATGCGGTTCTTCTTTTGAAAAAATATCAATAGGCTTAGAGCATGTTAAAAAAGGAGAAAACAGAATGGAGTTTGAGCAGATTTTAAAGTTAATTGATCATGTATCAGCGTCTCATCTGGAATCTTTTTGTTATGAAAGTGATGGCTTAAAACTGACTTTAAACAATAAAATTGCTCCGGTAATTGTTGCCGGAATGCCAGGTCAGACGGTTGCGGCAGCAGCCAATGAAATGGCTTATGATAATAATGCAGCATCTTCTAAGACTGAAAATAAGGCGGAAACCAAGGCAGAAATTAAGACAGAAAGTATAACAGAAGCCAAGGAAAAAGCTGCCGGAAATATTGTGAAATCTCCTCTTGTAGGAACCTTTTATGCAGCTCCCTCAGAAGATGCCCAGCCCTTTGTAAAGGTTGGAGATAAGGTGAAAAAAGGACAGATTCTTGCAATTGTGGAAGCAATGAAGCTGATGAATGATATTGAAAGTGATTTCGATGGAGAGATCACAGAAATTTATGTGGAAAACGGACAGCCTGTAGAGTACGGCCAGCCCTTATTCAGTATTAAGTAGCACAGTTATTTGGAAAATAATATACCAGGGAGCAGATATGAAGCATTTAAATATAAAACAGATTGAGGAAATTCTTCCTCACCGCCATCCTTTTCTGCTGGTGGATTACATAGAGGATTATGAACCGGGAGAGTTTGCAACAGGATACAAATGTGTAACCTTTCGAGAGGATTTTTTTAAGGGACACTTTCCACAAGAGCCTGTAATGCCAGGCGTTTTGATCGTAGAAGCACTAGCGCAGACAGGGGCAGTTGCCATCCTTTCCAAGCCGGAAAATAAGGGGAAAATTGCATACTTCGGAGGCATTGACAAATGCCGTTTTAAAGGAAAGGTTCAGCCTGGAGATAAGCTGAAGCTGGAAATGCGAGTTATAAAGCAAAAAGGACCTATGGGAGTCGGAGAAGCTGTTGCTACAGTAGATGGAAAGGTTGTAGTAAAGGCTGAGCTTACTTTTATGGTAGGATAACACAGAGCTATCAGAAGAGTTGGGGCAGACCCAGTGTTTGAGAATGTGGTCAGAAGGGTGAGTATATGATCAGAAAATTGTTAATTGCCAACCGCGGAGAGATTGCGGTAAGGATCATCCGGGCATGTCGGGAAATGGGAATTGAGGCTGTTGCTGTTTATTCAGAAGCAGATAAAGACAGCCTGCATACACAGCTTGCGGACGAGGCAATCTGCATTGGACCAGGTGCCTCAGCAAAAAGCTATCTTAATATGGAGAATATTATCAGCGCAGCGATGATATCCGGTGCGGATGCCATACATCCAGGCTTTGGATTTCTGTCCGAGAATGCCAGATTTGCTCAGATTTGTGAGCAGTGCAATATTACCTTTGTAGGACCAAACTCACAGGTTATCCAGAATCTTGGAAATAAGCAGATTGCCAGAAATACCATGGAAGCTGCCGGAGTACCTGTGATTCCGGGAACCACAGAAGCCATTTTGGATGTACAGACAGGTGCAAAGGAAGCAGAACGGATAGGCTATCCTGTAATCATAAAAGCTGCCCTTGGAGGAGGGGGAAAAGGCATGCGAACTGCCTTTTCACCAGAAGAATTTGAACTGGCATTTTTAACTGCACAAAAAGAATCGCAAATTGCATTTGGAGATGGAACCATGTATATTGAGCATTTTGTGGAACATCCAAGACATATTGAATTTCAGATTCTTGCAGACAGTCAGGGAAATGTAGTTCATCTTGGAGAACGTGATTGCTCTATCCAGCGAAATCATCAGAAAATGATTGAGGAATCCCCTTCTATGGCTGTGTCAGAAGCTCTTCGCAATAAGATGGGAATGGCTGCTGTGAAAGCAGCAAAAGCAGCTCATTATGTGAATGCCGGCACTATTGAATTTCTTCTGGAGAAGACCGGAAAATTTTATTTTATGGAAATGAACACCCGTATTCAGGTAGAGCATCCTGTTACAGAGTGGGTTACCGGTCTGGATCTTGTAAAGGAACAGCTGAAGATCGCTTCCGGTCAGCCCCTGGCCTTTTCACAAGAGGATATTAAGCTGCAGGGACATGCGATTGAATGTCGTATCAATGCAGAAAATCCTCTGAAAAACTTTCGCCCGTCACCTGGAACAATTACAGATCTTCATCTTCCGGGGGGACAGGGAGTCCGAGTGGATACAGGGATTTACAGTGGGTATCAGATTCCCCCATACTATGATTCCATGCTTGCAAAGCTGATCGTACATGGAGATAACCGTGAGGAAGCAATCGCAAAAATGAAAAGTGCCCTTGGTGAAGTGATCATTGAGGGCGTTGATACAAATGTAGACTATCAGTTTGAGATTATGAATAATCCGGACTATCAGAAGGGTATTTTTGATATAGGTTTTCTTGAGAATCACCAGATTGGAGGAGTGAAGGTAAATGAAGCTTAAGTATGCCTTTAAACGTACAATTGCAAATTCATCTGCTGCTCCTGTCCAGGAAACAAAACCGGAAGTACCGGATGGAATGCTGAAAAAATGTAACGCCTGTAAAGGTGCTGTTTTTGTAGACGAGGTAAAAAGAAATAATTATATTTGTCCGCATTGCGGCAATTATTTCCGTATTCATGCAAGGCGAAGAATTGAGATGATCGCTGACGAAGGAACCTTTGAAGAATGGGACCAGGTAATGCCGGTGAGCAATCCTTTGTCCTATAATGGATACGAGGAAAAGGTACAAAAGCTTCAGGAAAAGACAGCTCTTGATGAGGCTATCGTAACAGGCAAAGGAAAAATCAACGGCATTCCTGCTGTTTTTGGTGTGTGCGACAGCCGCTTTCTCATGGCAAGCATGGGAGAAAATGTAGGCGAAAAAATTGCCAGAGCGGTTGAAAGAGCTACAGAAGAACGACTTCCGGTTGTTCTTTTTGCCTGCTCCGGAGGAGCAAGAATGCAGGAGGGAATTGTATCCTTAATGCAGATGGCAAAGACCTCTGCGGCCTTAAAAAGACACAGTGATGCAGGACTTCTTTATATCAGTGTCCTTACCAATCCAACTACTGGAGGTGTAACAGCAAGCTTTGCCATGCTTGGAGATATTATTCTTGCAGAACCGGGAGCACTGATTGGTTTTGCAGGCCCACGAGTCATTGAACAGACTATTCGTCAGAAGCTGCCAAAGGGATTTCAGAAATCAGAATTTCTTTTGGAGCATGGTTTTATTGATAAAATCGTAGAGCGAAAAAATATGAAAGAAACGCTGGCATTGCTTTTGAAAATCCATTGTGAGAGTGACAAAGCAAAAGAGAAGCGTGATAAGACAACGGCTAATACATCTGAAAGAGAGAAGCCGATTGATGAAGCCTCCTGTTGTCTAACAAAAAAATCAGCCTGGGAGCATGTCCTTCTTGCCCGCAGTAAAGAAAGACCCACCGGAAAAGACTATATTCCCTGGCTGTTTGATCACTTTACAGAGTTTCATGGCGACCGGCTTTTTGGAGATGACCCGGCTCTTGTAGGCGGTATTGCGTATTTTGGGGGAAGACCTGTAACAGTACTTGTACAGGAAAAAGGAAATGGAACCAAAGGAAATATTGCATGTAATTTCGGAATGGTTTCCCCGGAAGGATATCGTAAATCACTGCGCCTTATGAAGCAGGCGGAGAAATTTAAACGACCGGTTATCTGCCTGGTGGATACCCCAGGAGCATTTTGCGGACTTGAGGCAGAAGAGCGCGGTCAGGGAGAAGCCATTGCCCGTAATCTTTTTGAACTGTCCGGACTTAAAGTGCCTGTACTGTCTATTGTGATTGGAGAAGGTGGAAGCGGAGGAGCCCTTGCCCTTGCTGTTGGTGATGAGATTTGGATGATGGAAAATTCCATTTATTCCATTCTTTCCCCGGAAGGCTTTGCTACTATTTTATGGAAGGACAGTACAAAGGCAAAAGAAGCGGCAGAGGTGATGAAGCTGACAGCAAAAGATCTGAAAACACTTGGGATCATCGAAGAGGTAATTCCGGAAAAAGAGCCTTTGACCAGAGAGAATATGATGGAGACAATGGAAATTCTGAAAAACAGGATCAGAGGATTTCTGGACACCTACTGTACATATGATTTGGAAAAATTACTGAATAGACGCTATAATCGTTTTAGAAATTTGTAAAATTATAGAAAAACATGCCAGATTGTGATATACTTACCGTAAATATTTGCTTGGAAGCTATACAGAAAATATAGAACTGCTGTCCCCCTTTGAGTGACAGCGCATATGCAGGAGAGAAGAGCGTGGAAAACAAGAAAGTTATTAATGATGTACTGGTACATCTGTTTAACGAGATTATGGAGTTAGAAGAGCAGGCAATCATTACGGAAGAATACAAAGACATCACGAATAATGATATGCATATTATCGAGGCAGTAGGTCTTGGCGGAAACAAAATGTCGGACATTGCTGCTAAGCTGAATATCACGGTAGGCTCTCTGACCACCTCTATGAACAGTCTTGTGAAGAAGGGGTACGCCACAAGAGAGAGAAGTGAACAGGACAGGCGCGTAGTATTTATCCATCTTACCCTGAAAGGAAGAAAAGCATATCATCATCATGCAGAATTTCATCGCAAGATGACTGATGCAGTGCTGGATGTGCTGGATGAGAATGAAGCACTTGTACTGGCGAAAGCCCTGGATAGTCTTACACTTTTCTTCAGACAGTATAAGTCATGATTTCCGGCAATCTATATTTCTGCTATAAACCTCAGAAACAAATATCTGAATGCTGCGGCAGAGGCTGGCAGCAGAATCCGTAAAAACGTGCTGGATCCAAAATGTGATCCGGAAAGGACATCCTATGAAGAGAAGAACATTATCATGGCTTATGGCAGCAGCACTTAGTGTGGGAACAATGGCAGGAAGTATCGGAAGCGTAAATCAGGTATTAGCAGCGGAGCAAGAGGACCAGACTGAAAATACAGACGATAACCAGGCTGCTCCTGATGACTCTGTTATGAAAATCGGAGCGCTTAAGGGACCTACATCAATGGGAATGGCACAGCTTCTGGATGATGACGATTATGAATTTTCTATCGTAGCAGCACCGGATGAAATTGTTCCTATGATTGTTCAGGGACAGGTTGACATTGCGGCAGTTCCGTCTAATCTTGCCGCTGTTTTATATCAGAAAACAGACAAAAATATCAGTGTGCTGGCGGTAAATACCCTTGGAGTTCTTTACCTTGTGGAAAACGGAGATTCTATTCAGTCAGTGGAAGATCTGAAGGGAAAAACCATTTATGCCAGTGGTAAGGGAGCTACTCCGGAATATGCTTTGAATTCTGTTCTGGAAGCCAACGGATTGGACCCAAAGAAAGATGTAACCATAGAATATAAATCTGAGCATGCAGAGGTGGTTGCTGCTCTTGCTGAGGATCAGACTGCAGTTGGACTTTTGCCACAGCCCTTTGTGACCACAGCACTTATGAAAAATGAGAAGCTTCGGGTTGCACTGGATCTGAATGAACTTTGGGAGTCTTCTGCTACAGATGGAAGCAAACTGGTAACGGGTGTTGTGGTTGTAAGAAATGACTATCTGAAGGAGCATGAAGCAGATGTAGATGCTTTTATGGATGCATATAAAGACTCTGTGGAATTTGTGAACTCAGATAATGAAGCGGCTGCAAAGATTATTGGAGATCATGATATCATTCCGGCTGAGGTAGCTGTAAAAGCTATTCCGAAATGCAGTATTGTATTTCTGGAAGGTGATGAAATGCAGACCATTCTCTCCGGTTATCTGAACACACTCAATGAACAAAATCCGGAAATCATCGGAGGTCAGTTACCAGATGAGGACTTCTATTATAAACGCTAATTACAGGAAAAAACATGGAATATTTTATAAAATACTGGCTGCTGCTGTCTGGATATTGATCTGGCAGCTTGCCAGTATGTGGCTGAAACAGGAGATCCTTTTGGCATCTCCTGTTTCTGTTATAAAAAGACTTGGTCAGTTGATTATAACAGCAGATTTCTGGAAATCCATTGGGTTTAGCTTTGGAAGGATTATTTTAGGCTTTACTCTTGCTTTGCTTTTCGGAACTCTGCTTGCTGCACTTTCTTATGTTTTTTTTGCAGTGGAGATTCTGATGGAGCCTTTGATCACAGTGATTAAGGCTACGCCTGTTGCATCCTTTATTATTCTCTGCCTGATCTGGATCCCATCCAGAAATTTGTCCGTTTTTATTTCTTTTTTGATGGTTTTTCCTGTGATTTACACAAATCTTCTGGCAGGAATGAGACAGACAGACAAACAGCTTCTGGAAATGGCAGATTCCTTTGGTGCCGGGCTTGTGAAAAAGGTGGAATTCGTATATCTTTCCCAGGTTATGCCATATGCTGTTACAGCCTGTAAGCTTGGTCTTGGTCTTTGCTGGAAAGCCGGAATTGCCGCTGAAGTAATTGGAATTCCTACAGGATCCATTGGGGAAAAATTATATAAGTCCAAGGTATATCTGGAAACTCCTGATCTGTTTGCATGGACTATGGTAATTATATTTGTAAGCCTGATTTTTGAAAAAATATTTTTGTTTTTTCTGAAAAAAATCACCGGAGAGCAGTGAAAAGCTTTCCGGTGATTTTTTTAATTGACTCCGTTTTTGGCACAGATATCTGTCAGACAGCATCTGTCACAGTAAGGCTTGGTTCTTGCAGTACAGACTTCACGTCCGTGATTGACCAGGCGATGGCAGAAATCATTGCCTTCTTCAGGCGGAATGATTTTCCAAAGTGCCATTTCTACTTTTTTCGGATCCTTGATATTATCTACAAGACCAATCCGGTTGGTAAGGCGGATGCAGTGTGTATCTGTAACAATTGCAGGCTTACCAAATACATCCCCCATAATCAGGTTGGCACTTTTACGTCCGACCCCTGGAAGGGACAGCAATGCATCAAAATCGCAGGGAACATTATCCTGATATTTATCATGAAGGATTTTCATGCAGGCACTGATATCACGCGCTTTACTTTTTCCCAGGCCACAGGGCTTTACAATTGCCTCAATTTCTTCTGGTGTAGCAGCGGCAAGTGAGGCAACATCCGGATACCTGGCATACAGATCCTGAACTACAACATTTACCCGTGCATCTGTGCACTGTGCGGCCAGGCGAACGCTTACCAGAAGCTTCCACGCCTGGTCATAATCCAGTGTACAGTCTGCAAGGGGGTATTCCTTTTTTAATCGATTTATCACTTCAAGAGCAAGTTCTTCTTTGGTCATAAAATTCCTTTCTGAGGATATCAAAAGGCTTACAGAGCCTGCTGCATTTTACTGATAAATCAGACTTGTTTGTTTAGTTTAAATGCCAGATATCCTTATTATACTGTTCAATTGTTCTGTCAGAAGAGAAGAATCCGGCTTCTCCAATATTTACGAGCATCTTATTCGCCCATGCGCTGCGATCCTCGTAATCTGCAAATACCTGATCTTTAACCTTAATATAATCCTTAAGATCCAGCAGAGTCATGAACCAGTCTTTGTTCAGAAGCTCATTGTAGAAGTTTCTCAGATGATCCTCTTTTCCAAGCTTCAGCATAGGCTCGCTGACAATGAAATCCACATACTTTTTAATATCAGCATCACCTTCATAAATGGCACGAGAATTATAATCAGCATTCTCATAATGCTTAATAATCTCATCACTGGATTCTCCGAAGATGTAGATGTTATCCTTGCCAACCAGGTCACTGATTTCCACGTTAGCACCATCCATTGTACCAAGAGTAACTGCACCGTTTAACATAAATTTCATGTTTCCGGTACCGCTGGCTTCCTTAGATGCAAGAGAAATCTGCTCAGAAATATCACAAGCCGGGATCAGCTTCTCAGCTGCACTGACATTGTAGTTTTCAACCATAACAAGCTTCATGTAAGGAGCAACATCCGGGTCATTTTTGATCAGAGTTTCCAGAGTCAGAAGCAGGTGGATAATATCCTTAGCGATATAATAAGCAGGAGCTGCTTTTGCACCAAAAATAAAAGTAATAGGTCTTTCTGGCTTCTTGCCGCCTTTAATTTCCAGATATTTGTAAATGATATATAAAGCATTCAGCTGCTGACGTTTGTACTCATGAAGTCTCTTGATCTGGATATCAAAAACGCTGTTTTCATCAATTTCAATACCGGTATTTTCCAAAACGAAATCCTTGCAGATTTTCTTTGCATCAGCCTTAATAGCAAGAAGCTGATCCAGAACTTCTTTGTTATCCTTGAAAGCCAGAAGCTTCTTCAGCTCATCTGCATTTTTCTTGTATCCATCTCCGATAAGAGAAGAAATATATTTTGCAAGCGGCTGGTTGCAGTACATCAGCCATCTGCGGAATGTAATACCATTGGTCTTATTATTGAATTTTTCAGGATAGATCTCATAAAACTGGTGAAGCTCAGAGTTCTTCAGAATTTCTGTATGAAGAGCTGCAACACCATTGATGGAGAATCCGTAATGAATATCCATGTGAGCCATGTGTACCAGATTATTGCTGTCAATAATAGCGAGATTCTCAGCCGGATATTTTGCTTTCACCTTTTCATCCAGCTTGCGGATGATCGGAACAAGCTGCGGAACAATGTCCTCCAGATAATGGATTGGCCATTTCTCAAGAGCTTCGGCAAGAATTGTATGGTTGGTATATGCACATACATGGGAAACAATTTCAGCTGCTTCATCAAAGTCAATTCCGCGCTCACCAAGAAGGCGAATAAACTCAGGAATGATCATACTTGGGTGAGTATCATTGATCTGAACAACCGCATAATCAGCAAGATCATGGAGATTGCATCCCTTGGAAACTGCCTCATCCAGAATGAGCTGAGCCGCATTGCTTACCATGAAATATTGCTGGTAAACACGGAGCTTACGTCCATCCTCATCACTGTCATCCGGATACAGAAACAGTGTCAGATTGTGTAAAATATCTTTTTTATTGAAGGCAATTCCGTCATGAACCATAGACTCATCAGCAAGATCAATATCAAAAAGACGAAGATGAATTGCTTTGTTTTCATAGCCTGCAACGTCGATATTATACATAGTAGATTTCAGGGAAAAGCCTCTGAATGGAACCATGTAGGTCACATCTGTGGCAGTCAGCCAGGAGTCTGGAGTGATCCATGGGTTTGGAACCTCATGCTGAAGATTGTCCTCAAAAACCTGTTTAAAAAGACCAAGATGATAGTTCAGTCCAATTCCCTCTCCAGGAAGGCCAAGGGTTGCGATAGAATCCAAAAAGCAAGCTGCCAGACGTCCAAGTCCTCCGTTTCCAAGAGATGGTTCCGGTTCAACAGATTCGATCTCTGCCAGGGATTTGCCATTTTCTTTTAAGAACTGTGCAACCTCATCATAGATACCAAGGTTGATCAGATTGTTGGAAAGAAGCTTTCCGATAAGAAACTCTGCGGAAATATAATAAATTTTCTTCTTGCCGTCGTGGTATCCTTTTGCAGCCAGCTGTTTTTTGGTATATGTGAGAAGTGCTTCGTATACTTCCTGATCTGTACACGCGCTGCAATCCTTGTGGAACATGTCCTGAATCATTGTTTTTAATGCTTCCATAATATTCTCCTTTCAAAAGCGCTTACCTGTGTTTGATGGTATTATATTAGCATATGCGGTTGAAAGAAAAATACAACAAAACTGTTCTGTTATGACATTTTTTTGCGGAATTTATGAGGGGAAAGCTGGTTCGCTTCCTGGAATTTTTTTATAAAATAGCTGGTGTTGTTAAAGCCTACATCAAGTGCAATATCCGTGACAGAGGCAGTTGTGTGCAAAAGCAGGGATTTTGCCTTCTCAAGCCTGTAATCATTCAGGTAAGCAGCAACAGTTTTTCCGGTATACTGCTTAAAAAGCTTCATAAAATAAAACTCACTGTAGTTGGACAGCCCTGACAATTCTTTAACAGATAAAGGCTCCCGATAGTGGGAACTGATATAATCCAGCACGTTTTTTATGGATACAAGATTCCTGTTCTGTTCAGCGTCTGTAGTAATAATGTAATTTCCTGCAAGCATCTCATAGAAAAGCCCATAAAAAAGTCCCTTTAGCTTCATATAATAAAAGGAGGGCTTGTCCCTGTGACACTGATGGATCTCACAGAAAAGGCGGAAAATATTATTGTAGTTTTTGTGAGACCGGGTGATCAGATGAGTAAATTCCGCACGGTTTTCCAGAAGAAGAGAAATGACCTTTTCCTGGCAGAGGTCTCCCGCAGGTCCAGCAAGAAAACTAAGGTCAAACACAACACTTCTGTAGTACAAAATATGTCGGGAATCTGATTTGATTCCATGAAGTACACCACTGTTTACGATAAGAAGATCTCCTTCCTTCAGACGCAGTGTTTCCCGGTTCAGTCTGGCAAGGCCATTTCCCTGGTCAATGCAGATGATTTCCATTTCTTTGTGCCAGTGATTATAAAGGGAACGGAAAATTACACAATTATCCGTATAGGTTTCAACCGGCAGCTCAAAAGAACCATGGGTTTCAAGCTCTTTCATGGTTTCATCAACATTTGGAGAGATTTCTGTCTTCTTTTCTGCCATCATAACCTCCTTATGGACAATGTGTGCCGTTGCTCATATTATACGTTACGGACAGAGATGGTGCAAGCTCCTTCTGATAAACTGCGAAGCAGTTATTCGGTTATGAGCAGGCAGCGAAGCGGACCTGGAATATCCGCTTGACTATTCTTTAAGGTGTGTTTGAAAAATAATTTTGAAATGCGAAGGAGAGTATTGGAAAAGAAAATAGGGTGGTTTATAATGAAAGGGTAGTATGCTTTTTTACATATTCCAAGATACAGGAAGGAGATCACATAGTGAAGCTGGACTTTAAACAGGCAAAAGCTGCATTTGAAGAGTATTTAAACGAATATAACAGAGAAGATGAGAAAATTAAATTAAAAATTGTCCATACTTATGGTGTGGTAAAAAGTGCCCGCGAAATTGGAAACAGAATGAATCTGAACGAAGATGACCAGCAGCTTGCAGAGCTGATTGCGCTGCTTCATGATATTGGAAGGTTTGAACAGCTGCGTTTGTACAATAGCTTTTCTCCGGACACTATGGATCATGCTGCCTTTGGCGCACAGCTGCTTTTTGAGGGAGAAAACCCCATGATCCGCAGGTTCCTTCCCACAGCAGAATATGATGAGATTATTCATACTGCAATTGCGAAACACAGTGATTTTAAACTGGAGGGAATTGAAGACGAAAGAATTCTATTTCATTCAAAAATGATTCGTGATGCAGATAAATTAGACAATTGCAGGGTGAAACTGGAGGAATCGGTTGAAGCAATGATTGGAGTCCCCAAGGAAAAAGCCGGAGAGGGATTGATTTCGCCTAAGGTATGGGAATCCTGTCTGAAAAAAGAAGCTGTTTTGTCTTCGAACCGTGTTACACCTGTGGACTACTGGGTGTCCTATGTGGCTCAGTATTATGACCTGAATTTCAGGGAAACATGGCAAATTATGAAAGAAGAGGATTATATTTCCAGGATTATATGGAGATTGGATTATAAGGAAAAAGACACTTTGGAAAAGATGAAAATTTTGGATTCGCAGATGAGAGACAGCATCCTTGCTTAGACAGGAAATGGAGTAAAATACAGTGAAAATAATTGCAGATCTTCACATTCATTCCAGATATTCTATGGCTACAAGCAAGCTTGGAACACCCGAATATTTGGACCTCTGGGCCAGAAAAAAGGGAATTTCACTAATTGGAACAGGTGATTTTACCCATCCTTCATGGCGAGAAGAGCTGAAAGAAAAATTAATCCCGGCAGAAGCGGGACTGTACCGCCTGAAGGAAGAATATGTATTGGAAGAAGCCAGGAACTTCCCGGGAATGGCTCCGCGCTTTGTAGTGACAGGTGAAATCAGTTCCATTTATAAAAAGAATGGAAAATGTCGGAAGATTCATAATGTGTTGTTTTTACCAGGCATTGAGGCAGCTGATAAAATGGCTGAAAATCTGGAGAAAATCGGAAATATTCGTTCAGACGGAAGGCCGATTTTAGGGCTGGATTGCCATGACCTTCTTGAAATGCTTCTGGAAAACTGTTCAGATGGAATGCTTGTTCCGGCCCATATATGGACGCCTCATTTTGCATTATTTGGGGCCTTTTCAGGCTTTGATACCATGGAAGAATGCTTCGAGGATCTGACTCCATATATACATGCAGTGGAAACAGGATTGTCATCTGATCCACCTATGAACTGGCGCTTGTCTGCTCTTGATGGCCTTCAGCTCATATCAAATTCAGATGCACATTCTCCTTCAAAGCTTGGAAGAGAGGCAACCCTGCTAAATATTGATCTTTCCTATGAAAACCTTTATAACGCAATTCAGCATGGAAAAGGACTGGAAGGAACCCTGGAGTTTTTTCCGGAAGAGGGAAAATATCATTATGATGGACACAGGAAATGCAATATCTGTCTGAGCCCTGAGGAGACAGAAAAATATCATGGGAAATGCCCGGTATGCGGAAAGAAAATAACCATCGGAGTGGAACACAGGATTATGGAACTGGCAGATCGTAAACCAGGGTACGTAAAAGAAAATGCCAGAAGATTTGAGAGTATTGTTCCTTTACCGGAGGTGATTTCTGCATGTACAGGAAGGGCAGTTACCACAAAAACCGTAGCCGGAGAATATGAAAAAATGCTTGGGAAATTTGGCTCGGAATTTGAAATTCTGCGGAAAATTCCTATTGCAGATATAGAAAAAGAAAGCGGCATAAAAATTGCTGCAGGAATCAGGAAACTACGAGCCGGTGAGGTGATCTGTACACCTGGATTTGATGGTGAATACGGAAAAATACAATTGTTCGAAGAGTAGATTGTGGGAATGATTTTTCAAACACGCTCTAAGTGGGAGAATTTTAATATGTGTGAGAAAGTAAAAATCGGGATTATCTCAGATACGCATGGGCTTTTGCGAGAGGAAGCTATAGAATATTTAAAGGAATGTGACTGCATTTTTCATGCTGGAGATGTAGATTGTCCGGAGATATTGGATAAACTGCGTATTATGGGGGATTTATATGTTGTCCGCGGAAATAATGACGGATATTGGGCACAAAATTTAAGAAGAAGTCTCAGCTTTTCTGTTGGAAATGTGAAATTTTTCATGGTACATGACAGAAAGGATGTTGCATGGGATCTGGAGGATACACAGGTGGTAATTTTCGGTCATAGCCACAAATATTTCTGTCAGGAAATTGACGGGCGATTGTGGCTGAATCCGGGAAGCTGTGGCAGAAGCCGTTTCGGACAAGATGTGACAATGGCAGTTATGACTGTGGAAAATGGTTCCTGGAAAGTGGAAAAAATTGTATTTGGAGTTAAATAACTGTACAAAAAAATCCTGAAATCAGGATGAGAATTGTCGAAAGATAACCTTGCAATTTTGAACATATAAGGTATAATAGGGCGAAAGTAAAATGCCATAAAAGAAACGAGGATTTGCAGTGGAAAAAAAAGAGATTGATGTAAAATTCATTGTAGGAATCATCATTCTTCTGGTAATCTTTGGCGGAGTTGGCGGATCCTTCTGGAGCCTTGTTGCAAAGCAGGCAGAGAAGGATAAGCAGGAGGAAGCACGCCTCGAGCAGGAAGCTATCCGGGCAATTTATGTGGAAGCCGGAGATGTACTAAAAGAAATGGTATTCGTGGATATGGATAAAAAGACAGTTTTTAAGGCAGATATTCCCAAAGAAGGAATTTATAACAGAAATGATAAATTGATTGCCGGCGATACTCTGGAAAACGGAGACATGGTAAAAATTTACGGCGATGGGAATATGACAAAATCCATACCGGCGGATTATCCGGGTGTGACAAAAATGAAGCGGAATGGGCGCGCTGCATTAGAGGAGCTGCAGCCTTATCTGGAAATTGCAAACGAACTTCTTTGTGGAGACAACGAGGAGGATGACAAAAAGTGAAGTACCTTAGGCAATTTTGTATTATTCTGCTGATTTCGGCATTGGGGGAGGGCTTGCATATCCTGTTGCCCCTGCCGGTTCCGGCTAGTGTTTATGGTCTTGTGTTAATGCTGGGTGCATTGACAAGCAAAATTCTGAAGCTTGAACAGGTGGAAGATGCCGCAGACTTTCTGGTTGAAATCATGCCGGTTATGTTTGTACCGGCGGGAGTCGGTCTTCTGGAAGCATGGGGGGATCTTCAGCCAATCTGGCTTCCTGTTGTGATTATTACAATTCTGACTACTGTGATTGTAATGGTAGTTACCGGACGCAGTACTCAGTTTGTAATTAAAAAAGACAGGAGGAAAGAACAGAAATGATATCTTTTATTGAAAATTCCCTGTTTTTCGGGGCAGCCTTAAGTTTGCTGGGATATGAAGTTGGACTTTTGCTGAAGAAAAAATTTAAGCTGGCATTGTTTAATCCACTTTTGATTGCAATCTTATGTGTAATGGGCGTTCTGCAGCTGATGCAGGTAGATTATAAGACCTACAACGCAGGCGGGCAGTATATCAGTTACCTTCTTACACCGGCTACAGTATGCCTTGCAGTGCCTCTTTACAGACAGCTTACCCTTCTTCGCAAAAATCTGAAGGCAGTGATCATAGGAATTGTTTCCGGTGTGCTTGCAAGTATGGTAAGTGTATTGATTTTTGCAAAGCTGTTCGGGCTTTCCCATTCAGAATATGTCACCTTGCTTCCAAAGTCTATTACGACTGCCATTGGAATGGGTGTGTCTGAGGAGTTAGGGGGTCTTGTGACTATTACAGTTGCAGTTATTATTATTACCGGAGTATTGGGAAATGTGATAGCGGAAGCCGTATGCAAATTTGCGAAAATTGAGGAGCCTATTGCAAAAGGGCTTGCCCTTGGAACCTCTGCTCATGCTATTGGTACTGCCAAGGCAATGGAAATGGGACCGGTAGAAGGAGCGATGAGCAGTCTTGCAATTGCGGTTGCCGGACTTCTTACTGTTATTGCCGCATCCGTCTTTGCCGGACTTATGTAAAAAAATATTTAACCGAATCAAGTAAGTCCCCTGGGGCGGTTGCGAATATCCGCTTGCCTGAGAGCCTTTTCAAATACACTCCCTGGGAAAAAGTAGCGTCTGCTGCAGCAAATAAAAACTGCAGCAGACGCTTTTTTATCTATAAATACGAACAAATATTCGGAAATAGCTTGTTTATACCGTTTTATCGTACTGATATTGTGATAGACTAAGCACATAAAAGAAAATATGTTCGGAAAATATGTTCGATATAGATCTTCTGAACAAGCTGCATGAATAGAGGAGGAAGAAGTTATGTGGAATTCAGAGAAAAAAGTCAGCCGCAGGGAGGCAGTATTTGCAGAAGGATATATGGATGACCTACATTCTACAGAGGGACTTTTTCAAGCGCATACCCGGAAGTTCTCAGGAAGTACAGCAATGGTATTGGGCGCTTTTATTACACTGGAGATTATGATAGGCGGTGCAATGATATTTAATTATGATTTTCATGGAGCAGATATTATTGCTCTGCTCTTTGCTTTTATGGTATTATATTCTGGTGTTGTAGCAGTATTGACGGATAAATAGGAGTAAGAATCATGCCGAAATCGTTCCAGCAGAAATTGAAAATTTTATATCTCATGCGGGCATTTCTGGAGAAAACAGATGAAGCTCACCCCATGAGAGTGAAAGATCTGATCACATATCTGGAACACTTCGGAATTCATGCAGAACGCAAGACTATATATGATGATATTGAGAATCTGCGTGTATTTGGAATGGATATTATGAACCGCAGAGAGAGACCATCAGGCTTTTATCTTGCCAGCCGTGAATTTGAGGTTGCTGAGTTGAAGCTGCTTGTAGATGCAGTTCAGTCCTCGAAATTTCTTACTGCAGACAAATCCCGTCAGCTTATTCAGAAGCTTGAGAGCCTTACCAGTGTTCATCAGGCGAAGGAGCTGCAGCGGCAGGTAATTGTGCAGAACCGTGTGAAGAATATCAATGAGAATATATATTACAATATAGATGAAATTCACAGAGCTATATCTCAGAACAGGAAGATCAGCTTTCAGTATACAGAATGGACTCTCTCCAAGGAGCGAAGGCTGAAGAAGGATGGTGCACGCTATCTGATCAGTCCCTGGCAAATGCTCTGGCAGGACGAGAATTACTATCTGATCGGTGTGGATGAGAAAAGTGGGATTGTGAAGCATTATCGTGTAGATAAAATGCTGGGAGTTGTTGCTGAGAAAGATTCCAGGAATGGCGCAGAGCTTTTTGAGAAGTTCGACAGTGCCGGATTTGCCTCCGGAACATTTGGAATGTTTGGCGGCAGAGAGGAGAGCATCAGCCTGGAATTTGAGAACCGCCTTATAGGAGTGGTAATTGATCGATTTGGGCAGGACGTTATGGTTATGTCCAGGGATGATGAACATTCAGTTACCAGAGTTCGAGTGCATGTAAGCCCCCAGTTTTATGGCTGGCTGGCAGCACTTGGAAGCGGTATCAGATTGCTTTCACCGGAGAATGTGCGCAGAGAATACCGGGATTTTCTGAGGAAAGCCCTGGAGAATTATGAAGGATAAGAGGTATGACGGTTAAATCCAGACTATTGGAATTATTGGAACAACACAAGGGAGAAACCTTGTCCGGTGAGGATATTGGACGGGAGCTTTCCTGTACAAGAGCAGCAGTATGGAAAGCTGTGAAAAGTCTGCGTCAGGAGGGGTATCCCATAGAGGCAGGTCCGAATAAAGGATATGTTCTTGCAAGAGAAAGTAATATGATTTCAGCAGAGGGCATTCGCCTTTTTCTTGACCAGCCGCAGGTAGAAGTTAAAATATTTGACGAAATCAGCTCTACTAATCTGGAAGCCAGACAGGCAGCTGTAAGTGGTCAGGCTGGACATGGTTCTTTTGTTGTAGCCATGGAACAAACTGCCGGAAGAGGACGCAGAGGACGGGAATTTTATTCTCCTAAAGGGAGTGGTATTTATCTCAGCGTAATTCTGGAACCAGATGAGAACTTAGAGGGAAGTCTTCTTATTACCACTGCGGCAGCGACTGCTGTATACAAAGCTGTAAGAGAAGTGTGCGGCGTTGAACTTGGTATTAAGTGGGTTAATGATCTTTATAAAGATGGTAAAAAGGTCTGCGGAATTCTTACAGAAGCGGTAACTGATTTTGAGAGTGGCAATATTGAGTTTGCCATAGTTGGAATCGGACTAAACCTTTATGTGGATCAGGAAGGGCTTCCGGAAGAACTGCAGGGAGTGGTCGGAGGGATTTATCCGGACCAGGAGACAGCAGGAAGTGCAGATCGCAATTGCCTGATAGCACAGATCGTAAATCACCTTCTGGGCGAGACGAAGGATTTGAGGCTGTCAGAAGAATATATAGCACATAATATCGTGCCAGGTCATGATATTACAATTATAGATAATAAGAATAGCAGAGACGCCAAAGCGTTGGCAATCTGTGCAGATGGAAAACTTCTTGTTGAGGAGAAAGACGGCAGCAGGAATAAGCTTTCTTTTGGGGAAATTTCAATAAAAATACCGCCAATGGATTAGAGAGTGTTTGAAAAATCAATCCAATTCATCGGCGGTAAACTTTATTTTTTAATTATGCTCTTCTGTATCTGGTGAAGAAGGCTTTTCAGAAATACGGTCAGTATTAATACTTTCTGGATTTTTGTTTGGTTCGTATTTTTGCTCTTGCTTCTCCGAAGATTTTTGGAATGCTTTTACTTTCCCTGTAAGTATTTGATAACCGGCAGCTATGATCAGAAGTCCGATGATAATAGAGGGAATCTGATACATTACACTTTGTACAAACTGACCGAGCGCACCTGGAAGAATCCAGTAAAGCATATCACGAAAACCATTCCATAAGACTGAACATCCAAAGACAATTAAAATGATTGCAGCAATCTTAACATGTTTGGAAGAAGCATTTTCGAATCCCCGAAATACCTGATCCAGATGGAGAATATAATTGTCTTCAGTGGCATAGAATTCCTCCTCAGGAAGCTCTTTCAAATTGTGCACATGGAAAAAGCTATAGAACCATATTATAGGCAGGAAGATCACCAGAAATTCGGTATTGAAACTACTGGCAGCTGCAATAATCGCCCAGAAAAGAGTCATAATGCTGAGCCCCTGTTTGAAGAAGCCCATGTACATTTCTCCGGCACCGGGAATCAGGGAACAGATAAAAAGTAAAAAGCCATGTTTTTGTTTTTGCATATTAGTTACCTCCGTTTGTTATTGTATTAGAAAGTGTATTGATATAGTCAGCCAGTTTTTGTGGACCATTGCAGAGTCCGTCAGTAAAATCCTCGGAGAAGCTCCGGAAAGAGTCTCTGGCCTTCTGACGGGCGGCTACGCTTTCTGTTGCTGATTTAGGAGTCTGAGAAGTGAGGAAATCTGCCTGTCCCAGACCAAAAAGCATAACCAGTGCCAATGTGACGCCTACTACTGTTCGAAGTCCTTCATAAAAGAGTCGCATTTTATGGGTAGTATCCACAGCAGTCTTTTGAAACTGGATGTCAGGGGAGGCGGCGCGCTTTAAAATAGTTTCTTTCATATAAGCAGGAGCAGCTATCTGAGTCTCCTGCTCAGATTGTTCAATTAACTGCTCAAGGCAGTAATCGCATTGATTCAGATGCTCCAGAAATAAGATTGTTTCATTTGTGTTCATGGTTCCTCTTTGAAAATCATTAAGGTCATTATCATTGATATGCATCTAATCACTCCTTTCTGCTAACATTTTTTTTAACATGCTTTTTGCACGGTAAAGCTGTGTCTGAACTGTTTTAGGATTCTTATCTTCTTTTTGCGAAATTTCTGATACGGACATTTGCTTACAGAAATGTGAAATCGCAATTTCACGATAAGGGCTTTTCAGACTGCAGCACATTCGAAACACCTGCTGCTCCGAATCAGATAACAGACACTCTTCCTCCGGTGACGATTGAAGGGCTAAGTCCGGAATTTTCGAGAAATAGATATCTTCTGTTGGAATCTGGCGGCGTCCGGCTGCTTTTAGGAAATCCAGACATTTATGTACTGCAATTTTGCTAAGCCATGCTTTTTCATACTGACCATCGAAGTGAGGCAGATTTTTGTAGGCAGACAGAAATACTTCCTGGGTAAGATCTTCTGCATCAAAGGGGTTGCCTACCGATTTCAGACAAATAGAATAAACCAGATTCTGGTATTGCTCAATCAAATATTCCAGATATTGTTCCTGTGAAATGTTATCAGCCCCCTTTCAGTCCGTTCTCTTATTATAACGTGTTTCGAAAAGAAAGTACTTCAGTTTTCAGAAAAAAATTCTGAGATTTCAGAATTGCGGGGGACTATAAAATAGAATATAATAGTCAGAGGAAATAAATTGAGGAAAGAAGGATATTAACAGTTAAATATAAATTATAAAATTATATAAGTACATGTTGAGTTTTATAAGATATTGGAGTGGAAAACAAAGCTAAGAAACTTATCCGTGAACTGATACAGGAGGAAAC
>CAKRKL010000010.1 GCA_934358405.1 uncultured Blautia sp. | reverse complement strand
TTTCTTAGCTTTGTTTTCCACTCCAATATCTTATAAAACTCAACATGTGCTTATATAATTTTATAATTTATATTTAACTGTTAATATCCTCCAGATTCTTCTTCAACTCAATCATTTTGTCACGCAGCTGTGCAGCCTGCTCGAAGTTCAGGTCTGCGGCAGCCTGGCGCATCTGCTTTTCCAGCTGGGAGATCAGATTTTTCAACTCTTTCTTGCTCATGGATTCCGGATCCTTCTTCAGCTTCACCTCTGTCTCGGCAACAGCCCTGGAAACTGCAATCAAATCGCGGACAGCCTTCTTGATGGTGGTTGGTGTGATACCGTGTTCTTTATTGTATATTTCCTGAATTTCACGTCGGCGATTGGTTTCGTCAATGGCATTTCGCATGGAATCTGTCATTACATCCGCATACATGATAACATGCCCCTCACTGTTTCTTGCCGCACGGCCGATTGTCTGGATCAGAGAAGTCTCGGAACGGAGAAAGCCTTCCTTGTCTGCATCCAAAATAGCGACCAGCGTAATTTCCGGAATATCAAGCCCCTCTCGCAGCAGATTGATTCCAATCAGCACGTCAAACACATCCAGACGCATATCGCGGATGATTTCCGCACGTTCTAAAGTATCAATATCCGAATGAAGGTAGCGGACACGGACTCCCACATCCTTCATATACTGGGTCAGATCCTCGGCCATTCTCTTGGTAAGAGTGGTGATAAGCACTTTATTTTTCCTGTCAGTTTCCTTGTTGACTTCGGAAATCAGATCATCAATCTGTCCCTCCACAGGTCGAACCTCCACCTTCGGATCCAGAAGACCGGTAGGACGGATGATCTGTTCTGCACGAAGAAGCTCATGGTCATATTCATAATTTCCAGGTGTGGCAGAGACAAACAAAACCTGATCTAGTTTATTTTCAAATTCCTCGAAGCTAAGAGGACGGTTGTCCTTGGCAGAGGGAAGGCGGAAGCCGTAATCCACCAGTGTCTGCTTACGGTTCTGGTCGCCTGCATACATGGCACCTACCTGGGGAACGGTCTTATGGGACTCATCAATGATAAGTAAAAAATCATCTCCGAAATAATCAAGAAGAGTGTAAGGCGGCTGTCCTGGCTCCAGGCCGGAAAGATGACGGGAATAGTTTTCGATGCCGGAACAAAATCCCGTTTCTTTCATCATTTCGATATCAAAATTAGTGCGTTCGGAAATTCGCTGGGCCTCTATAAGCTTATCCTCACTTTTGAAATAATCCACACGTTCCTTTAATTCTTCCTCAATGGCAATGGCTGCTTTCTGAATCTGCTCTGCAGGTACCACATAATGGGAAGCAGGGAAAATGCCGATATGGGAAAGCTGACATTTGATTTCCCCGGTAAGCACATCAATCTCTGAAATTCGGTCGATCTCATCCCCGAAAAACTCTACCCGGACAGCCGTATCCGAACTGTTGGCAGGAAAAATTTCCAAAGTATCTCCACGCACACGGAAGGTGCTTCGATGAAAATCCATCTCATTGCGGGTATATTGGATGTCGATTAACTCCCGAATTACTTCATCCCTGTCTTTGGTCATTCCGGGACGAAGTGAAATCATCATGTCCTGAAATTCCTGCGGAGAACCAAGTCCGTAAATACAGGATACAGAGGAAATGATAATAACATCTTTTCGCTCGGACATGGCAGCAGTGGCAGAAAGACGAAGCTTGTCAATTTCATCATTAATAGCAGAGTCCTTGGCAATGTAAGTATCTGAGGAGGGCACGTAAGCCTCCGGCTGATAATAATCGTAATAGGAGACAAAGTATTCCACTGCGTTCTCAGGGAAGAATTCCTTAAACTCACCATAGAGCTGCGCTGCAAGTGTTTTATTGTGCGCAAGTATCAAGGTTGGTTTATTTAACTGGGCGATAACATTCGCCATGGTAAATGTCTTACCGGAACCGGTGACACCAAGCAAAGTCTCGAACTGGTTGCCTTCCTTAAAGCCCTTGACCAGTTTCTCAATGGCCTGGGGCTGGTCGCCTGTTGGTTTGTATTCGGAGTGAAGCTTGAAAATCTGTTGTGAATTCTGCACAAAAACACCTCCTGGTTTTTATATCAAAAAAGTTCGTCTATCAGACAGAAATTCGTCGAAGCACATTCTACGATTTGGCCCAATATTCTTCTCGACGAATTCTGTTCACCACTTGACATTTTATAGATTCATGAAAAGTAGTAAAACTAACGTGGATGAATTAACACTCAAATGTAAGAGATATTATATCATGGAAATGTGAAATTGTATACATGAAACGAACATTAGTTCTGCAAAAAACTACATTTATCATCGTATCCAGAGGGTTGACATTGAAATTGCCATAGTGTAAGGTTGGAGTAAAAAATGCAAGGAGGATAACAGCGTGAATATTTGTGTATATGGTGCCTCAAGTGCCAAGCTGAAGGACATTTATTATGAAAAAACACAGGAACTGGGAAGAGCCATGGCAAAGCGAGGACATGGTCTGGTATTTGGCGGTGGTGCTACCGGAATGATGGGGGCAGCAGCCAGAGGCGTGACACAAGAACAAGGATACATACTTGGAATCGCACCTCGCTTTTTTGATCAGCCGGGAGTATTGTATAAGAATTGTACGGAATTTATTTTTACTGAGACTATGAGGGAAAGAAAGCAGCTTCTGGAAGAAAAATCAGATGCTACCATTGTTGCTCCCGGAGGAATCGGCACGTACGAAGAGTTTTTTGAAATTTTCACGCTGAAAAGTCTGAAACGGATTAATCGTCCCATTGTTCTTTATAATATTAACGGATATTATAATAAGATGAAGGAATTATTAGAATATACAGCTCAGGAGAAATTTATGGATTCTTCTATACTGGACCTGGTGGTGTTCCTGGAGGAACCGGAAACTGTTCTTGATTACCTGGAAAATTATAGCAAATAGATGTAAGAGATGCCAGTGAAAAACTCTGTCCCGGTTACAGACAGAAGATGATTCCCTGGCATTTTTTTTAACTTGCTCTATATAGTCATTTGTTTTTGTTAAGGTAAAAACTATCAAAAAAGATAAAAAAAATTTGTAAAAAATATTGACAAAAAGAAAGCAGAGGTGTATCTTAAGAGCATAGATGTTAGCACTCCTAAATATTGAGTGCTAACAAAAGGAATTCAGAGAAACAAGACGGGAATAAGAATCAGGTTTAACCGTTGGTTTTTCAGAAAGGAGCAGATATTTCATGGATGAAGTATTAGATGAGCGCAAACGGAAAATACTGAAAGCAATCATCAAGACTTATATGGAAACAGGCGAGCCGGTAGGCTCCAGAACTATTTCCAAGTATCCGGACTTGAATGTCAGCTCTGCTACAATCCGAAATGAGATGTCCGACCTGACGGATATGGGCTATATTGTACAGCCACACACCTCAGCCGGAAGAATTCCATCAGATAAAGGCTATCGCCTTTATGTAGATGAGCTTACCAGGGAGAAAGAAGCTGAGATTGCTGAGATCCGAGATATGATGATTGAGAAATCAGACAAAGTGGATAAGGTGTTGAAGCAGGTAGCTAAGGTTCTTGCCAATAATACCAACTATGCGACCATGGTTACAGTACCTCAGTATAAAGGAAGTACCCTGAAGTTCATACAGCTTTCGCGTGTAAATGACCGTCAGTTAATTGCTGTGGTTGTATGTGAGGGCAATGTTATCCGGAACCAGATTATTAACATTGATGAGGAGATGGATGATCAGACAATCCTGAAGCTGAATCTTCTTCTTAACACCAACCTGAATGGAATTCCTATACAGGATATCAATCTTGGCATGATTGCCAGACTGAAGGAACTGGCAGGAAGCCACAGTGGTGTGGTTGCAGATGTACTGGACGCAGTTGCAGCTACTATCCATGTGGATGAAGAAGATATGAAAGTATATACGTCAGGAGCAACCAACATATTTAAGTATCCTGAGCTTGCGGATACATCCAGAGCCAGCGAGTTGATTTCTACATTTGAGGATAAACAGGAGCTTGCAGATATGGTTCGCGAGGGAATGGTCGATGTGGAGAATGCAGGAATTCAGGTATACATCGGAGATGAAGTTCCGGTGCGCACCATGAAGGATTGCAGTATGGTAACAGCCACATATGAGCTTGGCGATGGAATGCGGGGAACCATTGGAATCATTGGTCCAAAACGAATGGATTATGAGAATGTGGTGGACAGCCTGAAAAAATTAAAGGTCCAGCTTGATGAAATGGTAAATAAGAAAACCTAGAAAGGCGGTTGAAAGCGTGTCAGAAGAAATGAATAAAGAAGCCGAGGTACAGGAAGAAGCAGTTGATATTCCGGTGACTGACGGAAGTGAAGAAGAGGCAGCAGATACAGCCCAGACAGCAGAGAAGGAAGCTTCTGATGATACAGCTTCCCAGGAAGAAGCAAAACAGCAGACAGAAGAAACTGAATCTCAGAAGGATCCGGAAGGTAAGACAAAAGCTTCTTTCTTCGGCAAGAAGAAAAAAGAGAAAGATAAATTTGAACAGCAGATTGAAGAACTTACAGACAGATTGAAGCGCAGCATGGCTGAATTTGATAATTACCGTAAAAGAACGGAAAAAGAAAAATCCAGCATGTATATCATCGGTGCAAAGGATATTGTAGAGAAAATGCTTCCTATCGTAGATAACTTCGAGAGGGGCCTTGCACAGGCACCGGAAGATGATCCATTTGCAGAAGGCATGAAGATGATCTATAAGCAGATGATGACCGCCTTCGATGAGATGGGCGTGAAGCCAATCGAAGCTGTAGGAAAGGACTTTGATCCGAATCTGCATAACGCAGTTATGCATGTGGAAGACGAATCTGTAGGCGAGAATATCGTCGTTGAGGAATTCCAGAAGGGATACACTTACAAAGATTTCGTAGTAAGACACAGCATGGTAAAGGTTGCTAATTAAGATTTTTACGAATTTCAGAATATAGATAGATTAAGACAGGAGGAAAATTATCATGGGAAAAATTATTGGTATTGACTTAGGTACAACAAACAGCTGTGTAGCTGTTATGGAAGGTGGACAGCCGACCGTTATTGCAAATACAGAAGGATCCAGAACAACACCGTCAGTTGTAGCATTTACAAAGACAGGTGAGCGTCTGGTAGGTGAGCCTGCAAAGCGTCAGGCAGTAACAAATGCAGAGAAAACAATCTCTTCTATCAAGAGAGAGATGGGTACAGATTATCGTGTAACAATCGATGACAAGAAGTACTCTCCACAGGAAATTTCTGCTATGATCCTTCAGAAACTGAAAAAGGATGCAGAGGGATATCTTGGAGAGCCTGTTACAGAAGCAGTTATCACAGTTCCTGCATACTTCAATGATGCTCAGCGTCAGGCAACCAAGGATGCCGGTAAGATTGCTGGTCTTGATGTAAAGCGTATCATCAACGAGCCTACAGCAGCAGCTCTTGCATATGGTCTTGACAATGAAAAAGAGCAGAAAATCATGGTATATGACCTTGGTGGTGGTACATTTGATGTTTCTATTATCGAGATTGGTGACGGCGTTATTGAGGTTCTTGCAACAGCTGGTAACAACCGTCTTGGTGGAGATGATTTCGACCAGAGAATCACAGACTACATGCTTTCCGAGTTTAAGAGAATGGAAGGTGTTGATTTAAGCAATGATAAGATGGCTCTTCAGAGACTGAAAGAGGCAGCTGAAAAAGCAAAGAAAGAGCTTTCTTCTGCAACAACAACTAATATCAACCTGCCATTCATCACAGCAACAGCTGAAGGCCCGAAGCACTTTGATATGAACCTTACAAGAGCAAAATTTGATGAACTCACACATGATCTTGTTGAAAAGACAGCAGAGCCGGTTCGCCGTGCACTTTCTGATGCTGGCATTACTGCTTCTGATCTTGGCCAGGTACTTCTGGTTGGTGGATCTACACGTATCCCGGCTGTACAGGATAAAGTAAGACAGTTAACAGGCAAGGAGCCAAGCAAGGCTCTGAACCCAGATGAGTGTGTTGCACTTGGTGCTTCCATTCAGGGTGGTAAGCTTTCCGGTGAGGCTGGTGCAGGTGACATCCTTCTTCTTGATGTTACTCCGCTTTCTCTTTCCATTGAGACAATGGGAGGTATTGCAACCCGTCTGATCGAGAGAAACACAACTATTCCGACTAAGAAGAGCCAGATTTTCTCTACTGCTGCAGACAATCAGACAGCTGTAGACATCAATGTATTACAGGGTGAGCGTCAGTTCGCGAAAGACAACAAGTCCCTTGGACAGTTCCGTCTGGATGGAATCCCGCCAGCACGTCGTGGCGTTCCGCAGATTGAGGTTACATTTGATATTGATGCCAACGGTATTGTAAATGTATCTGCCAAGGATCTTGGAACAGGTAAAGAGCAGCATATTACAATTACAGCTGGTTCCAATATGTCTGAGTCTGAGATTGATAAGGCAGTTAAGGAAGCTGCTGAGTTCGAAGCTCAGGATAAGAAACGTAAAGAGGCAATTGATACAAAGAACAATGCAGATTCCATGGTATTCCAGGTTGAGAATGCACTGAAGGAAGCAGGCGACAAGCTTGATGCAAATGACAAGGCTGCTGTAGAAGCTGACTTAAATGCATTAAAAGACATCCTTGCTAAATATACAAATACAGAAGATCTTGGTGATGCACAGGTTGCAGAGATCAAGGCTGCTCAGGAGAAGATGATGGAAAGTGCTCAGAAGCTTTTCGCAAAGATGTATGAGGCACAGAACCCACAGGGCGGTGCAGGTCAGGCAGGCCCGGGACCAGATATGGGAGGAGCTTCTCAGGGTGGTAATGAAGCAGGATACGGCGATGACGTTGTAGATGCTGATTACAAAGAAGTATAAAAAACAAACAATTTAGGAAGAGAAATCATGGCTGATAAAAGAGATTACTACGAAGTCTTAGGCGTTGACAAAAACGCTGATGAGGCTACCTTAAAAAAAGCATATCGTCAGCTTGCCAAGAAGTATCATCCCGATGTGAATCCGGGAGATAAGGAAGCTGAAGCAAAATTCAAAGAGGCAACAGAAGCTTACGGCATCTTAAGTGACCCGGATAAGAGAAGACAGTATGACCAGTTTGGTCATGCTGCCTTTGAAAACGGAGGTGGTGGCGGAGCAGGCGGCTTCGGCGGCTTTGATTTCTCCGGTTCTGATATGGGCGACATTTTCGGAGATATCTTCGGAGATTTGTTTGGAGGCGGTGGAAGCCGCAGACGTGCAAACAATGGCCCGATGAAAGGTGCTAATCTGCGTGCACGTGTGAATATTACCTTTGAGGATGCTGTGTTTGGCTGTGAGAAGGAGCTTGAAATCACCTTGAAGGATGAGTGCACTACTTGTCATGGAACAGGCGCGAAAGCAGGTACTTCTCCGGTTACCTGTCCTAAGTGTAATGGTGAAGGACAGATTGTCTATACTCAGCAGTCCATGTTTGGTATGGTTCGTAATGTGCAGGTGTGCCCGGACTGTCATGGTTCCGGTAAAATCATCAAAGATAAATGTCCGGATTGCCGCGGTACCGGATATGTTTCCAACCGCAAGAAGATTAAGGTATCAATTCCGGCAGGTATTGACAATGGTCAGAGCATCCGTATCCGTGATAAGGGCGAACCTGGAACAAATGGCGGGCCAAGAGGTGATCTGCTGGTAGAGGTAAATGTAGGACGCCATCCGATTTTCCAGAGACAGGATATGAATATTTATTCTACAGCACCGATTACTTATGCACAGGCAGCACTTGGCGGTGAAGTAAGATTGAATACTGTGGACGGCGAAATCCTCTATGAGGTGAAACCTGGAACTCAGACTGATACAAGAATTCGCTTGAAAGGAAAAGGTGTTCCATCTCTTCGCAATAAGAATGTTCGTGGTGACCACTATGTCACACTGGTTGTCCAGGTACCTACCAATCTGAACGAGGAAGCTAAGGAAGCACTTCGCAAATTTGACGAGGCATGTGGAAACCGTCCTGCCGGCAGCACGTCAGAAGGCTCCGAGAAGTCAGAAAAAAAGAAAAAAAGCTTCATGGACAAATTAAAAGAGACCTTCGAAGAATAAAAAAGAAACTTTTTCAATAAAAGAATAAAGAAAAGGGGAGATATCCTCTTTTCTTTTTTTGTTACTTATTGTATATTAAAGAGTAGCCGCAAGAATCCGGAAAGGAGTTTTGCATTGAAAACAAAGAAAAAAGATGTATTGAACAGAATTATACCACTGTGGGCAATTCCCCCTCTTCTTACGATCGTGGCAGTAAATTTCCTGATCTACTGGGGAAGCAGTGTGCTTACAGATAGTCGGTATCACTATGATTTTACAATGGCATTTGACAGGGCAGTTCCATTATTGCCTGGGTTTGTGTGGATTTATATTCTGGCTTTCCCATTTTGGGCAATTGGTTATATACTGGCAGCAAGACAGGAAAAGGATATGTTTTATCGATTTGTGGCTACAGATCTGACTATACATTTTATTTGTTTTGTCTGCTTTATGCTGATACCTACTACGAATGTACGTCCGGAACTGACTGGAAACACCATTTCAGAGAAATTACTGATGCTGGTTTATTCCCTGGATGGAGGAAATCGTCCCTCCAATTTGTTTCCTTCTATTCATTGTTATGTAAGCTGGATGTGTTGGAAGGGAGTGGCTGGTTCTTTAAAAATCCCCAAATGGTACCAGAGCTTTTCGCTGGTATTTGCTGTTCTGGTCATTTTATCCACACAGGTTCTGAAACAGCATTATATTGTAGATGCAATTATGGCTCTTGCCCTGGTGGAATTTTTTTGGAAATTTTACCACAAAGGACAGCGGCACAATTGGGTGATAAAAATATTCGACAGAAAGAAAAAAAGATAGTATAAAAAACAATTAAGATTGGAGAAAGAAGATGAAGTGGAATCGTTTTACGATTAAAACCAAAACAGAGGCAGAAGATGTGATCATTTCCGCACTTGCAGATGTAGGTGTGGAGGGTGTTGAGATTCAGGACAAGCAGCCTCTTACTGAAACAGATAAAGAGCAGATGTTCGTAGATATTATGCCAGAAGGGCCTGCAGATGATGGAATTGCATATCTGAATTTCTATCTGGAGGAGGATACAGAGACAGAGCCGGTTTTGGAAAGAGTGCGAGGCGTTCTGGAAGAGGTTCGCGGATACATGGATATCGGAGAGGGAACTATTACAGAATCTCAGACAGAGGATAAGGATTGGATCAATAACTGGAAGGAATTTTTTCACCAGTTCTATGTGGACGATATTCTGATTGTTCCGTCCTGGGAAGAGGTTAAAGAAGAAGACAAGAACAAAATGATTCTGCATATTGATCCGGGTACTGCTTTTGGAACCGGAATGCATGAGACTACTCAGCTGGTAATCCGTCAGCTGAAGAAATTTGTGACTAAAGATACACAGATGCTAGATGTAGGAACAGGAAGCGGTATTCTTGGAATCGTAGCCCTGAAGCTTGGAGCTGCTCATGTGGTTGGTACAGATCTGGATCCTTGTGCAATTCCGGCAGTGGCAGACAATAAAGAAGCTAACGGAATTAAAGAAGAAACCTTCGATATGCTTATCGGTAACATTATTGATGACAAAGAGGTTCAGGATACAGTTGGCTATGAGAAATACGACATTGTAACTGCTAATATTCTGGCTGATGTATTGCTTCCCCTTACTCCGGTTATTGTAAATCAGATGAAGAAAGGCGCATACTACATTACCTCAGGAATTCTGGATGTGAAAGAAGAGATAGTGGTAAAGGCAGTCCAGGATGCAGGACTTCAGGTGGTTGAGGTGACTCATCAGGGTGAATGGGTATCTGTAACTGCAAGAAAGGAATAGTTATGCAGCGCTTTTTTGTGGAACCACATCAGGTTCAGGAAGAAGAACACCGCATTACCCTTACAGGACCGGATGTAAACCATATGAAAAATGTACTTCGCATGCGTGTTGGCGAGGATGTGTGGATCAGTGACGGCAAAGAGAAAGAATACCATTGCACAATAGAGGCCTTTGAGGAAGAGGGAGCAGTTCTTCATATTCTGTATGTGCAGGAGCCACAGTATGAGCTTCCAAGCCGCATTTATCTGTTCCAGGGACTTCCTAAGGGAGACAAAATGGAGCTGATTATTCAGAAAGCTGTGGAGCTGGGGGCTTACAGTGTGATTCCGGTGGAAACAAAGCGGTGTGTAGTAAAATTAGATGAAAAGAAAGCTGCCAAGAAGAGAGTAAGATGGCAGCAGATTGCTGAAAGTGCAGCAAAACAGTCTAAACGTATGGTGATTCCGGAAGTAAAAAGGGTAATGAGCTGGAAAGAGGCTATTACTTTTGCAAAAGAGCTGGATGTACTGCTGATTCCTTATGAGCTTGCAAAGGGAATAAGACAGACCAGAGAAATCCTGTCCTCTATAGAACCGGGACAGTCTGTGGGAATTTTTATCGGACCGGAGGGCGGCTTTGAAGAAGAAGAGGTTCAGGCAGCTATGGAAGCAGGCGCGAAGCCGGTTACTCTGGGGAAAAGAATTCTGCGTACCGAAACAGCAGGTATGACCATGCTGTCTGTTTTGATGTTTATGCTGGAAAAAGAGGACGAATAGAAATGGAAGCATATTTTGATAATTCTGCTACCACAAGATGTTACCCGGAAGTAGCAGAAATTGTAGTAAAAACCATGACAGAGGATTTCGGAAATCCTTCTGCAATGCATTTAAAGGGTGTGGAAGCAGAAAAATATGTTCGCGATTCCGCACAGATACTTGCCAGACTTTTGAAGGTCAGTGAAAAAGAAATTATTTTCACTTCAGGTGGAACGGAATCCAATAATCTGGCACTGTTTGGCGGTGCCGATGCAAATAAGAGAGCCGGAAATCATATTATTACCACAGCTGTAGAGCATGCTGCTGTAGGACAGCCTGTAGAACGCCTGGAGCAGCTTGGATATGAGGTTACAGTCGTGCCTGTAGACCACAGAGGGGTAGTGCGCCTTGATGCTCTTGAAAGGGCTCTTCGGGAGGATACCATTCTGGTATCTACTATGTATGTAAACAATGAAGTAGGAGCTGTCATGCCAGTGGAAGAGATTGCAAGGCTTGTCCATGAGAAAAGTCCGAAAGCACTTTATCATGTAGATGCAATACAGGCGTTTGGCAAATACCGGATTTATCCTAAGAAGCTGGGAATCGATATGCTTTCTGTCAGCAGTCACAAGATTCACGGACCAAAGGGTGTTGGATTTTTGTATATCAACGAGAAGGTGAGGGTTCAGCCTCAGATTCTCGGAGGCGGACAGCAGGCCGGAATGCGCTCCGGCACGGACAATGTACCGGGAATTGCAGGTCTTGGAGTCGCAGCACAGATGATATATACTGATTTTGATGAAAAAATTGATCATATGTATCAGTTGAAAAAACGCCTTGCAGAAGGATTCTTGAAGCTGCCGGACGTAAGACTGAACGGTATGGAGCTTCGGGAAGGGGCACCGCAGATCTTAAGCGCCAGCTTCATGGGGGTAAGAAGTGAAGTACTGCTTCATACCTTGGAGGAGAAAGGCATTTACGTATCTGCAGGAAGCGCATGCTCAAGCCATAAGCGAAAGGCAGCAGGAACATTAAGTGCCATGGGAATGGAGCCAGCTCAAAGAGAAAGCACTTTGCGCTTCAGCTTTTCGGAAGAAAATACCTTTGAAGAAGTGGATTACTGTCTGGAAGTGATCGGACAGGTGCTTCCCATGTTAAGAAGATATTCCAGACACTAAAGGCGTCTGTAAAAAATGGAAGATGATCAAACAGGAGGAAACAAAATGATATTTCATGCATTTCTGATCAAATACGCAGAAATAGCTATTAAGGGTAAGAACAGATATTTATTTGAAGATGCCCTTGTAAAACAGATGAATATTGCCCTTTCAAAGATTGAGGGGGATTATCGTGTGGTAAAGGAGCAGGGACGCGTGTATGTGTTCTGCCCGGAACAGTATGATTTTGATGAGGCTGTGGCAGCCTTAAAGACAGTATTCGGAATTGTATATATCTGTCCGGTCGTGATTTACGAGGATCAGGGCATTGAGAAGATGAGAGAAGATGTTGTGGAATACATGAAAAATGTGCATCCGGATTACAACGGAACCTTCAAGGTATATACAAGACGTGCCAAAAAATCTTATCCAGTAAATTCCATGGAAGTAAGTGCGAAGGTTGGCGAGAGTATTCTGGAGGCTTTTCCGGAAGCAAAGGTAGATGTGCATGAACCGGAATTAACTGTATCCGTTGAGATCCGTGAAAAGATCTATGTATATTCCAAGAGCATCAAGGGACCGGGCGGAATGCCGGTTGGAACAAACGGAAAGGCAATGCTTCTTCTTTCCGGTGGAATTGACAGCCCTGTAGCCGGATACATGATTGCCAAGCGAGGCGTTAAGATTGAGGCCGTTTATTTCCATGCTCCGCCATATACAAGCGAGCGTGCGAAGCAAAAGGTTGTGGATCTTGCCAGACTGGTTGCGAAATACAGCGGACCGATTAAGCTGCATGTAGTTAACTTTACAGATATCCAGCTTTATATTTATGATCAGTGTCCTCATGATGAGCTTACCATTATTATGCGTCGTTATATGATGCGTATTGCTGAGTATTTTGCAAAAAAAGATAATTGTCTTGGACTTATTACAGGAGAGAGCATCGGACAGGTTGCAAGCCAGACCCTACAGAGCCTTGCTTCCACCAATGAAGTGTGCACACTTCCGGTATATCGTCCGGTAATCGGTTTTGATAAACAGGAAATCGTGGAGCGCTCCTGGGAAATCGGAACCTATGATACTTCTGTGCTTCCATATGAGGATTGTTGTACTATTTTCGTTGCAAAGCATCCGGTTACCAAACCGAACCTGAAGGTAATCCAGAAATCTGAGGAGAAGCTGGCTGGAAAAATTGATGAACTGATGGAAGAAGCATTAAGAACAACAGAAGTGATCGAGATTCAGTAAATAAAAAAAGAGGAACTGGTACCAGTTCCTCTGACAGCTGAAATATTATTCAACTGTATATTTGTCGATGATTTCCATAACGCTGTCAAGAGCAGCTCCGTCGGCATGAATGTTGAGGTCGATCGGTTTGGATAAATCCAAGCTGAAGATTCCCATGATAGACTTAGCGTCGATCACATATCTTCCGGATACCAGGTCGAAGTCGCAGTCAAATTTGCTGATCTCGTTTACGAATGCTTTCACTTTATCAATAGAGTTAAGTGAGATTCTTGCTGTTTTCATTGTGATATAACCTCCCTTGAATAATTGTTGTATTGTTTTACAGTAACCATATTACCTGTAGGCAGATTAAAAGTCAAGGTGAAAAAAGAGAAAAAATGGCATGAGAATTAGTTAAATTGTATAAAAAAGTAACTGTAAGGCTACTGAGAAGTCACATAAAAGATTTACAGGATTTGGAGGAAAGCATGAGAAAAAAAGCTGCATTACACAATCTTGGCTGCAAAGTAAACGCTTATGAGGTGGAAGCTATGCAGCAGCTTCTGGAACAAGCAGGCTATGAAATAGTTCCCTTTGAGCCCGGAGCAGATATTTACGTAATTAATACCTGCACAGTAACCAACATTGCAGACCGTAAATCCCGTCAGATGCTGCACAAAGCAAAAAAAATGAATCCGGATGCAGTAGTAGTGGCAACCGGATGCTATGTTCAGACAGATGAAGGCAAGCTGGAAAAGGACGAAGCAGTAGACCTGGTGCTTGGAAATAACCAGAAGAAAAATATTGTGGAGGTTCTTGCCAAGTATGAGGAAGAACACAAGCGCCAGGCGCATATCATAAAAATCAATCAGACCAAAGAATATGAGGAACTGGAGATCAGCCGCACTGCAGAGCATGTACGTGCCTATATCAAGGTACAGGATGGCTGCAACCAGTTTTGTACGTACTGCATTATTCCATATGCAAGAGGCAGGGTGAGAAGCAGGGGAAAGGAAAATATTCTGAAAGAAGTGCATAAGCTTGCTGAAGCTGGCTACAAAGAAGTCGTTCTTACCGGAATACACTTAAGCTCCTATGGAGTGGATTTTCAGGAGGATGAAAAAGAAACGCTTCTGTCTTTGATTCAGGCTGTCAATGAAGTTGAGGGAATCAGAAGAATTCGTCTGGGATCCCTGGAACCGGGAATCGTTACAGAGGAATTCGCCAGAGAGCTTGCATCAATGCCAAAGATATGTCCTCATTTCCATCTTTCCCTGCAAAGTGGCTGTGATGCGACGCTGGAACGGATGAACCGCAGATACAGAAGTGCAGAATATAAAGAAAAATGTGAGATTCTTCGCAAATATTTTGGAAATCCGGCATTAACTACAGATGTGATCGTAGGTTTTCCTATGGAAAATGAAGAGGATTTTGAAAAATCTTATGAGTTTGTGAAGGACATTCATTTTTATGAAACACATATCTTTAAATATTCACGACGTCATGGAACGAAAGCTGCTGCAATGGAAGGACAGCTGACAGAAGCTGTTAAGGCTGCCCGCAGTGATAAAATGCTGGAGCTTCACCAGAAGCGTGCAACTGAATATGAAGCTTCCCTCCAGGGTCATATAATGGAGGTACTTCTGGAGGAAGAGACGGAGCTTGAGGGCAATCAGTATTACATTGGCCATTCCTGCGAATATGTGAAGGTGGCAGTGCCTGTGCAGGAAAAATATCAGGTAAATGATATATTGACAGTAAAAGCCAAAGGTTTTTTACAGCCACACATTCTTCTTGGAGAGGAATATCTGTAAGAATATCTTTACCGTCAAAATTAGAGTTGTAATTTATCCATAGTTATATTAAAATAGAGAAGAAATAATCGTAAGGACGTGAGAAAAATGGCAGAAAATAATCTGGGAAATACACAATATTTCAGAACAAAACCGGATCAGGAACTGGAAGTAAAAGAAATCCTGGACCTGGTCTACAACGCAATGGAAGAAAAAGGCTATAATCCTGTGAATCAGATCGTAGGATACATTATGTCAGGTGATCCGACTTATATCACCAGCCATAAGGGTGCCAGAAGCATGATCATGAAGGTTGAGCGTGATGAACTTGTGGAGGAATTGCTGACCGAGTATATTAAGAACAGATCCTGGGAATATTAATTATGAGATTGATGGGATTGGACTATGGGTCTAAGACAGTAGGCGTTGCTGTCAGTGACCCTCTGGGATTGACCGCACAGGGGATAGAAACTGTCTGGCGTAAGCAGGAGAATAAGCTTCGCCAGACTCTGGCGCGGCTCGAAGAGCTGATTGAAGAATATCAGGTTGAGCGTATTGTACTCGGATATCCGAAGAACATGAATAACACTGTAGGTGAGCGGGCTGTGAAATCTCTTGAATTTAAAGAAAAACTTGAGATGAGAACTGGCCTGCCTGTTGTGATGTGGGATGAGCGGCTGACAACTGCGGAAGCGGAGCGTACATTAATGGAGACCGGCGTCAGACGTGAGAATCGGAAGCAGTATCTTGATCAGATGGCAGCGGTTTTGATCTTACAGGGATATCTTGACAGAATGAATATGATGAGTAAGGATGAAAATAATGGAGAAAATTAGATTTGAATCCGAGGACGGGATTATAGAATTTTTTGTGGAAGAACAGACTACAGTTGCAGGAATTACCTATCTTCTGGTATCTGATTCACAGGATGATGAGGCAAATGCCTATATTATGAAGGATGTTTCCCAAGAGGGAAGCCAGGAAGCCAGCTATGAGATGGTGGAAGATGAAGAGGAATTGTTAGCAATTTCCAAGGTATTTGAACAGATATTGGATGATGTGGATATTGAAATGTAGAAAATAAGCAGCCAAGACGAATGCTCCTTACGCCGTAAAAAATAAAGACGCTTTGCTTTTGTACGTGAAGTCAGAAGGGCAAAGTGCGCAAAAATGGAGGATGGATCGATTGAAGACGGAAAATGAAATCAACAGCAGCGGGCCAAAGAATCCGGCTGCCACAAACGGTACAAGAAAACAGAATTTCAGACATAAAAACTACAAATATAAGGCACAGCCTAAAAAAGACGGACAGAAATTTACAGGTCAGGAAAGAACTGTTAAGAATACCGGCTACAAGCCGCAGCTTCGCAGCCAGACGAAGCCGTCCCTGAAAAGACCCCGCAAAAACAGCAATGGTTCCAAACTGAAGATCATTCCACTTGGCGGTCTGGAACAGATTGGAATGAATATTACAGCATTTGAGTATGAAGATAGTATAGTAGTTGTAGATTGCGGACTTTCATTCCCGGAAGACGATATGCTGGGAATTGACCTTGTAATTCCGGATGTGACTTATTTAAAGGAGAATATTTCCAAGGTTAAAGGTTTTGTGATCACTCACGGTCATGAGGATCATATCGGAGCTCTTCCTTATGTTCTTAAGGAGGTCAATGTGCCGATTTATTCAACAAAGCTGACCCTGGCTCTTATCAATAATAAGCTGAAAGAACATAATCTGACCAAGACAACCAAATTAAAAGAAGTGAAACATGGTCAGGTAATCAATCTTGGTGATTTTGCAATTGAGTTTATAAAAACCAATCATAGTATTCAGGATGCATCCGCACTGGCTATCTATTCCCCGGTCGGAATTGTTGTACACACAGGTGACTTTAAGGTGGATTACACACCTGTATTCGGAGATGCAATTGATTTGCAGCGCTTTGCAGAGCTTGGCCGCAAGGGGGTTCTTGCTGTTATGTGTGACTCCACAAACGCAGAGCGTCCGGGCTTTACCATGTCTGAACGTACAGTAGGACATGTATTTGATAATCTTTTTAATGAATACAAGAGTGCACGTATTATCATTGCTACCTTTGCGTCTAATGTGGATCGTGTTCAGCAGATCATAAATACTGCATATCGCTTTGGACGTAAAGTAGCTGTGGAAGGCCGCAGCATGGTCAATGTTATTACAACAGCAGCCGAACTTGGTTATTTGCGTATTCCGGATCAGACACTGATCGAGATCGATCAGGTGAAGAATTATCCGGATGAGCAGCTTGTACTGATCACAACCGGAAGCCAGGGCGAGTCCATGGCGGCTCTTTCCCGTATGGCGGCAAGCATTCATAAGAAAATTACCATTAAACCAAATGATGCTATTATCTTCAGCTCTCACCCGATTCCGGGAAATGAGAAGGCTGTTTCCAAGGTTATCAATGAGCTTTCCATGAAAGGTGCCAAGGTTATTTTCCAGGATGCACACGTATCCGGACACGCATGTCAGGAGGAAATCAAGCTGATCTATTCACTTGTGAAGCCTAAATATGCAATTCCTGTTCATGGCGAATATCGTCATCTGACTGCGCAGAAGCATGTTGTGGAAGAACTGGGATATTCCAACGATAATATCTTTATTTTAAAATCCGGAAATGTTCTGGAAATGGACGAGCAGGGTGCTGCTGTTACAGGCTCAGTTCATACAGGCGCAATTCTGGTAGATGGTCTTGGAGTTGGGGATGTAGGAAACATCGTACTTCGTGACAGACAGCATCTTGCTGAGGACGGAATTATGATTGTTGTCATGACCCTGGAAAAACATAGCAATGTTGTACTGGCAGGACCGGACATTGTATCAAGAGGATTTGTTTATGTAAGAGAATCTGAAGATCTTATGGATCATGCCAGAGAAGTGGTTGAATCGGCTCTTGACAATTGTCTGGATAAGGGTATTACAGACTGGAGCAAGATCAAGGCCGGAGTGAAGGATGCACTTAGTGACTATGTTTGGAAACGTACCAAGAGAAGTCCGATGATCCTTCCTATCATTATGGAAGCATAAGTCGTTGAAGCATAAGCGGAGGCAATGATGAACGAGATAAAAGACTGTATAGATGCTCTTCTGGCAGCTGTGCAGAATAGTGAAGAATATCAGGAATATTTGAAAAGTAAAGCGCTTTTGGAGCAGGATCCGGAACTGATGGAACGTGTGAATGCTTTTCGGGCGAATAATTTCAGATTACAAAATGAAGCAAACAGAGACGAGCTGTTCCGGGTAACGGAACAGCTCAACAGAGAATCAAGGGAATTAAGATGCAATCCTCTTGTGAATACTTTTCTTGATGCAGAGCTGGCTCTTTGCAAGCTTATGCAGAGAATCTGCAAGTCACTTACAGAGGGAATTGATCTGGATATCCCTGAGTTATAACTTCCTGTCTGGGAGCAATGACTCTGAACTAAAGGAGGAAATATGGGTAATACAAGAGATCAGGTGGGAAAGGCGGGGCTTTTTATTGCCAGCGGAGTATTCCGTACCGCTTTGTACGTCTGTGTGGCACTTTTAATCTTCTGGATTGGCAAATCTGCGTATCAGTTTGGATATGATGTGTTCAACCAGCAGGCAGTCAGCCCGGGAGCAGGACAGGAGGTAACGGTTGTGATCCCGGATGGTTCATCCACCTATGATGTGGCGAAGATCCTGGAAAGCAAAGGCCTGATCCAGGACAGCAAGGTGTTTTATGTACAGGAGAAGCTTTCTACATACAAGGGTCAGATGAAGGCCGGCACTTATCTTCTCAGTACTGCATACACACCTACCCGTATTATGGGAATCCTTGCAGGAGATGAAGAACAGTCAGGAGTTTCGGCAGATGCTGCACCAGGGGAAGGAGAGACCGGCAAGTGATCGTAGAGGAAAGGATGCGCACATACATCAATTCTCTTGATATGGGAAATACTTCTTTTCTGGAAGAGCTTGAAAGGCAGGCACTTTTGGATCGTGTGCCGATCATCCGCAAGGAGATGCAGAGCTTCCTGAAGATGTTTCTTGCGGCAACCCGTCCTGTAACAATTCTGGAGGTTGGCACTGCAGTGGGTTTTTCTACACTTCTGATGTGTGAATATGGGCCTGCAGATCTGAAGATTACTACCATTGAGAATTATGAAAAAAGGATTCCTATTGCCAGAGAAAACTTTCGTAAGGCAGGAAGGGAATCCCAGATCAGTCTGCTTGCCGGGGATGCGGGAGAAATCCTTGGGAAGCTGGATGGAACTTATGATTTTATTTTTATGGATGCTGCCAAAGGGCAGTATATAAACTGGCTGCCGGATGTGCTTCGTTTAATGCATAAGGGCAGCATTCTTGTTTCCGATAATGTTCTCCAGGAGGGGGATCTTATCGAATCCCATTATCTTGTAGAAAGACGCAACCGTACTATTTACAAGCGGATGCGCCAGTATTTATATGAGCTGAAGCATAATCCGTTGCTGGAAACCTCCATACTTCCATTGGGAGACGGAGCTGCCATCAGCGTAAAGAAAGAGGAGTCGTATGCGTAAACCAGAATTATTAGTTCCGGCAAGCAGTCTTGAGGTTCTGAAGATTGCGACTGTTTTCGGAGCAGATGCTGTTTATATTGGAGGAGAGGCTTTTGGGCTTCGTGCAAAAGCACGTAATTTTTCAAAAGAAGAGATGGCAGAGGGCATTGCATTTGCCCATGAACATGGAGTGAAGGTTTATGTGACAGTGAATATTCTGGCACATAACTATGATCTTGAAGGCGTAAGGGAGTACTTAAAAGAATTAAAAGAACTGAAACCGGATGCCCTGATCATAGCAGATCCCGGCATTTTTACCTATGCAAAGGAAATCTGCCCGGAGATTGAGCGCCATATCAGTACCCAGGCTAATAATACCAATTATGAGACTTACCGTTTCTGGTACCAGCTTGGTGCTAAGCGCGTAGTAAGCGCAAGAGAACTTTCCTTAGAAGAAATCCGTCAGATTCGTGCACATATTCCTGAAGATATGGAAATTGAGACTTTTATCCATGGTGCTATGTGCATTTCCTATTCCGGACGCTGTCTGTTAAGTAATTTCCTGGTGGGAAGAGATGCCAATCAGGGAGCCTGTACCCATCCCTGCCGCTGGAAATATTCAATTGTAGAGGAATCAAGACCGGGAGAGTATATGCCTGTTTATGAAAATGAGCGGGGAACTTATATTTTTAACTCCAAGGATCTTTGCATGATCGAGCACATGGACGATGTGCTTAACAGCGGGATTGACAGCCTGAAGATTGAGGGACGTATGAAAACTGCTCTTTATGTTGCTACGGTTGCCCGAACCTACAGGAAGGCTATTGATGATTATCTGGAGGATCCGGCAAAATATCAGGCAAATATGTCCTGGTATCAGGAACAGATTGCTGGCTGTACTTACCGTAAATTTACCACAGGCTTTTTCTACGGAAAGCCAAATCAGGAAGCTCAGATTTATGATAACAACACTTACGAGAAGGGATATACCTATCTTGGCTTCGCAGAAGCAATTGATGAGAGAGGATATGTTCAGATCACACAGAGAAATAAATTTTCAGTAGGAGAAACCATCGAGATCATGAAACCAGACGGAGCGAATGTTCTGGTAAAGGTGAAGGCGATCTATGATGAGGAGGGCAATTTTGCAGAAAGCGCTCCCCATCCGCAGCAGAAGCTGTTTGTAGATCTTGGCGGCGGTGTTCAGGTTTATGATATTCTCCGCCGCAGTGAAGCATAAGAACAGCGTTATTATACGAAAATTTTATACAGGTTAAGTGTGTTTCAAACATGTATCAGGATTCAGGAAAAAGCGTCCGCAGCTTGTGCAGGGCGTTTTTTTCTATTCTGGAAACATAGGAACGGCTGATGTGAAGCTGACGGGCGATTTCCTTTTGTGTCTGCTCTTTTTTTCCAAGAAGCCCGAAACGGCAGCAGATTACTTCACATTCTTTTTCATTGAGAATGGTTTTCATGGAATCAAGCACATAACGGATGCTTTCTCGTGTAAAATATTCTTCTACAACATCTACAGCAGGTCCCTCCATTACATCCAGAAGACTGATTTCATTGCCCTCTTTATCGGTTCCGATAGGCTCATAAAGGGAGACCTCCCTGGAATGCTTTTTTCTGGCACGGAACATCATCAGCAGTTCGTTGTCAATACATCTGGCAGCATAAGTAGAAAGTCTGGCTGTTTTTTGAGGGTCAAAGGTGGAAATGGCTTTCATAAGGCCGATGGTTCCTATTGAAATCAGATCGTCGTGCTCCACATCCGTTCCCTGATATTTTTTTACCACATGGGCAACAAGCCGTAGATTATGCTCAATGAGAATGGTTTTTGCTTCCATATCGCCCCTTTGGTACTGCTGAAGATAATACTGCTCCTCGGCTATTGTCAAAGGTTTCAAAAAAGTCTTCAAATTGCTACCTCAAAGGGGATTTCTATATAGTCTATGAAAAATACAGGCTTTAAGTGCCTGATGGAATTCTTTTTTCGAATTTACATTGAAATGAGAAGGTAAAATCATTATAATAATGAAAGAGTCGAAAGAAAACGAAAGACGTAAGGTGAATGATTTTGAAAAAAAAGATCGAACAGCTTTTAAGTGGAAAGTTTGAATATGAGCAGCCGCAGCTTCTTTTTTCTAAAGAGAAGATCACCATGACTATGAAGGCCGGTGAAAAAAAGAGAGGCGAAGTGTACGTAGGAACAGAGGATAACCGCAGAATCCGCGGCTTTGTTACCTCTTCCAGCCGTCGTGTGGTGCCTGGAATGGATCATATCTCAGGAACTACAGTACGGCTTCCCTTCGGGATAGATACGGTAGGACTTATTCCAGGGGACTGCCTGAAGGGCTGGCTGTGTTTTACTACCAATGTGGGGGAAGCGCGTATTCCCTTTGAAATAGAGATTGAGAAAGATGAAATCCGCAGCTTTACAGGAGTTGTGGATAACCTGGATGCCTTTGTGCAGATTGCAAGGGATGATTTTAGAGAAGCATTCCGTATTTTTAAGGACAGCAGCTTCGCCTTGATTCTTGAAAAAGAGAACAGGAAGATCCAGACTCTTTATCAGGGCTTATCCAAACAGCCTGTTACCTATCAGCATCTGGAAGAATTTCTTATTGCCGCAGGCAAAAAGGAAAAGGTTACCATAAGTGCCAGAGAAGTGGGAAAAGAATACTATGAGCTGAAGGATTCTGTGAAGGAATCCTTCTATATACAGAGAAGTGGATGGGGACATTTGCGCCTTGATGTGGAGGCAACCGGAGATTTTCTGGAAATTCCCCGCAAGGTAGTAACAGACGAGGACTTTATAGGCAGTCATTATGAGATTGAATATCTGCTTCATAAAGAGAAGCTTGGCAATGGAAACCAGTTCGGACAGATTGTGGTAAAAAGTCCTTATGAGGAACTGGTTTATAGGATTGTTGCTTCTACCAGTGGTAAGCTTGATGTGAATATCCGTCTTAACCAGAAGAAATGTAAGCTGGATCTTTTCAGGGATAGCTTGTCTTATATGTGCTATGAAACTGCTGTGGCAAGTCATCTTGTCAGGAAGGAAAACCCGGGAACCGGTGAATGGATGGATTTTTCCACATGGTGTGCAAGCAGTCATTACACTTTGAACCAGCTGCATCAATCCGGCTGCGAATATCCGGAATACCAGATGTACGAGGCATTCCTTCTGTATCTGGAGAACCATCACAAGGAAGCCTGCGCCCTGCTTGAAAATTATGAGGACAAATCCTACACCAGGGATGATCTGGAGTTTGCAGGAATCTATTTGTACCTGTGTACGTTAACCGGATTATATAAGGATAAGGTTCATGCTCTTTCTCGAATCCGCAATTTCTATATGCAGAAAAGTGACAGCTTTGTCCTTCTGTGGATTCTTCTGAAAATGGATCCTGCATATAAGGAGACACCCTCAAAAGCACTGTTTGTGTTGGAAGAGCAGTTTGATAAAGGCTGTACAAGCCCGTTTTTATATCTGGAAGCCTGGAAAATTATCTGCAAGGATATGACATTGCTTCATCGCCTTAGCAGCTTCTGGGGGCAGGTGTTCCGCTTTGCTGCAAGGAGAAATCTTCTTACAGAAGAACTGGTAATGCGCCTTGCATATCTTTCCGGATATGAGAAGGATTATAATGAGAGCATTTACCAGGCAATGGCAAAGGGCTATGATCTGTATGCATCTGATGATACATTAGAAGCAATCTGTAAATATGTAATGAAAGGAAACCCTCGGAAGCCGGAATATTTCCGCTGGTTTTCCCTGGCTGTGGAGCATGGACTGCGCCTGACCAGACTTTATGAATATTATGTGGAAACAATGGATACATCTAAGAAAATTGAGCTTCCAAAGGCTCTTCTGATGTATTTTACTTATAATAGCGATTCTCTTGGAGACTCCAAGCGAGCATTTATTTATTCCTGTATTGCGGCAAACAAGAATAAAGAGCCTGCTGCATATGAGAGTTATTTGCAGAATATGAAGGAATTTGCCGCAAAGAAGCTTTCTGAGGGGAAAATGAACGAAAGCTATGCGGCTTTATATCAGGAATTTCTTATGGAACCGCATACAAAGGAAGACGGGGATCTGATTGCCGATAAAATGTTTACCCATCGTCTGTATTTTGAAGACAAAAAGGTTCGCTATGTGATTGTACGTCATAGCCAGATGGAGCAGGAAGAAATTTACACCTGTGTTCAGGGTGTGGCTTATCCGAGAATTTACACTGCAGATGCAGCAATCCTTTTTCAGGATGACAAGCAGCGCAGATACAGTGCTACAGTAGACTATAGCCTTAAGAAGGTGCTGGATGAGGACACAGCAGTAAAAAGGGTGCTGAATCTTGGGGTAACGGAGCCGGGAGTGCTTCTTCACTATTGTGAGAATCACGAGCTTGACGGAAATAATCTGGATATTTTTCAGAGCCTGGTACAGTCTGATGCATTTTGTCAGGAATATAAGCAGAAGGTTCGTCGCAGAATCCTGGATTATTATGCAGAACATGTATATGGAGAGGATCTGGATGATTATCTGAAGAGGATGGACTACCGGGAATATGCCCGGGTGGACAGACAAAAGCTGCTGGAGGTTCTGATCAGCAGAGCACTTTTTTCACAGGCACTTGCTATTGTTGAGGAGTTTGGTTATGAGGGCGTAGATATGAGAAGCCTTCTTAAGCTTACAAGCCGTATGATCGTTCGCTGCGATATGCTTGAGGATGAAGAACTTCTGGCGCTGGCATCAGATGTGTACAGAAATGGCTTTTACGATGAAGTAACTCTAAATTACCTGATGAAATACCGTTTTGGTCCGGTTGATGAAACTCTGTCTATCTGGAAAAGTGCCTGCGGATTTGAGATGGATACCTACGACATGGAAGAGAAGCTTTTACAGCTTTTCATGTTTACAACAGATTACCGCAAGGAAGGAGAGCGTGTGCTGGAATCCTATATCCATCATTGCGGAAGAGAATGGATCGTAAGCGGATACTTGACACATGTTTCTTATGGAATCTTTGTAAAAGAATATGTAATGAGCCCCTTTGTGAAGAATTGCCTGATCAATGCTTATATGCAGAAATGGGCAGTAGACAGAGTATGCCATCTGGCATTGTTTAAGGAGCTTTCCAAAGAGAAAAGCAGGAAAGAGGCATTTCTTTCTATAGAAAGAGAGCTGCTGAAGGAATGTATGGATAATCAAATGGCCTTTTCCTTTTTCCACAGATTGCCTCCGGAGCTGCTTAGCCTGTATCAGATGGATGATAAAACCTGCGTGGAATACCATACCAGTCCAAATGCAAAGGTAATGCTTGTATATGCGCTGGACACAGGACTTGGAAAAGCACTGGAATATAAAACAGAGCCACTGAAAAATGTGTATGAAGGTATTTTTACAAAGCTTTTTACTTTATTTTACGGGGAAACTCTGCACTATTATTTCTGTGAGGAATGTGACGGACAGACAAAGAAAACACCGGAACGAGTACTTTGCATGAGTAAGGTGGAGGGTACGCCGCTTAGCAAATATCAGATGATCAATCAGATTTTGTCGGCACGGAAGCTGGATAAGAGTGAAGAGGTTAAAAAGGGACTGAAGCAGTATCTTTGCCAGGAACAGTATGTAAAAGAAATGTTTGTCATTACAGAAGAGGACTGAATATATGAACGAAATTCGTGATTTGATCATAGGGATTGATTTTGGAAAGGATTATTCCCAAATCTGCTATTATGACCGGAAAGGGGAAGAACCCTGCTCAGTGTCTATGAAGGTAGGAACTGAGGAATATGAGGTTCCCACCTGTATTTGCAGACGGGGAGAACAAAAGGAATATACAATTGGTGTGGAGGCTGTATATTTTGCACGGGAAAAGGGCGGACAGCTGATAGATGACCTGTATGAGATCTGCAAAAAAGAAGACAGTGTGCAGCTTCTTGGAGAGCAGACAGAACCCTGGGAGCTTCTTAGTGTTTTTTTCAGGGGAATGCTGAAATTCCTGGGAGTGACAGACGTTGTGAAGAACACCAAGTGTCTGGTGATCACAACTCCTGAGCTTGAGGACACACAGGTGAAAAACATGGAGAAAGCCTGCCAGGATATAGGCTTTGATAAAAATCAGTATATGCTTATGGATCATGGGGAATGTTTCTATTACTATTCCCTGACCCAGAAAAGAGAAACCTGGAACCGCAGCATCGGATGGTACTCCTTTGACCAGGATGAGGTGAAATTTCGCCAGCTGACTATGGATGGCAGCACCAGACCGGTACTGGTACGTCTGGAGGAACCAAAAACAGTTACACTTCCTTCTCTTACTACAGATGAAGCAGAAAGAGAAAAAGCAGTGGAAGCCAGAGATGAGGCTTACCGTGATTTTATAAAAGAAACCCTTGGTACTGGCCTGTTTTCCAGTATTCAGATTACCGGCTATGGCTTTGATCCCAAATGGGCATCGAAGTCTGTTGGCAGCTTATGTATGCAAAGAAGAAAGGTTTATTACGGGAATAATCTTTTTGCAAAGGGAGCCTGCGCTGCCGGAAAAGAGCGTATGGAGGATAAGGTGCTAAAGGGCTACCGCTACATGAGTCCTGCCCTTGTGCTTAAAGACATTGGCATGGAAATGCGTGTGATGGGAGCGCCTGCTTACTATCCGCTTATTGAGGCAGGAAAGAACTGGTATGAGTGTAAGGCTGGCTGTGAGCTGATTCTGGATGATACGGCGGAGCTTGTTTTCGTGGTGGGAACATTTGGCGAAAAGCAGAAAAAAAAGGTGATCATGGGATTACCGGGCCTTCCCGAACGCCCGAATAAGACCACAAGACTTTCTCTTTCCATGGCGTATGTATCACAGAAGCGCTGCCGTGTTCTTGTGAAGGATCTGGGCTTTGGGGATATGTTCCCTTCAAGCGGTAAGGTTTGGGACGAATTGGTGGAGTGGTAAAGGAGAATAAAAAATGAGCGGATATATTTTATGTCAGACAAAAAAGGCGGAAAAACCTTATTTTGTTGAGAATATAAGTACAAACATTTATTCACTGGAAGAGCTTTGCTATTACCTGTACCACAATTTGTATCTGGTAGATTCTTCTATTATGAATGAAGGGTTATGCACCTGGATCAGTGAGGAGCTGGACCTGCCAAGGCTTGCAGCAAAGCTTCGTCCTCATCTTGGTAAGTTTGCAAATATTGAGGATGTGCTTTATCCGGTTTTTAAGGAAATTAATTATCTCACCTATGATGAACTTAAAGCATTAAACGTGAAGCTGGCAAAGCTGGATCAGGAAGCACCTTTTATCCGTCAGAAACGAAAAGGAGACGGGCTGGTAACAAACAAAATGTACGTAAGTGCCATTAAGGTGTATCAGCAGCTTCTGAAAAAGGATGGGCTGGAGCAGGTGAAGCCAGGACTTACTATGAGTATCTGGCATAATCTGGGATGTGCGTACAGCTATCTTTTTCAGATGGAAAAAGCAGTGGAATGCTTTTGGGAGGCATTTCTTACAGAGAGCAGCGAAAAGGAGCTGATCTGTTATCTACTTGCCTACAGAAGTGCAAAGCAGCCGGAGGAATATGAGAAAAAGCTGAAGGAACTGAATGTTTCTTCTGAGGTGAAAGAAGCGTTAAAAGAAGCACTGGAGCATTTTTCCAAGAAAAAAGAAATCAGCATACGTCCGGGAAAAACGGATGAAATGCTGGAAAAATTAACTGGTGAGTATCATAAAAGCACAGGTTCATGACAGAACCTGTGTTTTTGAATCATAGAGACTGATTAAGAAAATTCATATTGACAGAAATGTATTCATATGCTACTATACAGACATGCTTTAGCGCGGTAGCGTGAAAACGCATTGAGCTGTGGGTAGGGACTTGGTTGTATCAGAAAGAGACTGCTCTTTCTGATACACTGCGAAGCAGTTATTTAAAGCAGAGCCGTGTGGCAAATGCAGATCGCAAATATCCGTTTGGCTCAGGACTTTAGGAGGATAGATATTATGAAAAAAAGAATGCTGGCAATTATGATGAGTGCGCTGATGGCAGCTGGTGTGTGTTCTGGTGTAACTGTTTATGCTGATGCAGACAGTAAGACACTGACAGTTGGTTTTGATGCAGAGTACCCACCTTTTGGATATATGGATGAGAATGGTGAGTATGTAGGATTTGACCTGGATGTTGCACAGAAGGTGTGTGACAATCTCGGATGGGAGCTTGTGAAAAAGCCGATTAACTGGGATTCTAAGGATATGGAGCTGAACTCAGGAAACATTGACTGCATTTGGAATGGCTTTACCATCAACGGACGTGAGGATGATTACACCTGGTCTGACCCATACCTGAACAATGAACAGGTTATGGTAGTTGCTTCTGATTCCGGAATTGAGACACTGGCAGATCTGGCAGGCAAGAACGTAGTGGTGCAGGCAGCTTCCGCAGCACTTGACGCACTGAACAGTGAAGATAACAAAGAGCTGACAGACAGCTTCGGTTCTCTTACTGAGAACCCGGATTACAATACTGCATTTATGAACATTGATTCCGGTGCGGCAGATGCGGTTGCAGTTGATATCGGTGTTGCCAAATATCAGTTGGCTCAAAGAGAAGAGGGTAAATATAAGATTCTTGAGGAGCCAATCCAGAGTGAGCAGTATGGCATTGGTTTTGCCAAGGGAAATGAAGAACTTCGGGATACTGTATGGGCAGAAGTAATGAAGCTGTATGAAGATGGCGAGATCGACAAGCTGGCAGAACAGTATGAAGTAGCTGATATGCTTTGTCTTGGAGAGGAAGACAGCAAGGATACAGCAGATGAGAGTGCAGATACAGCTGATGATGCAGAAGCAACAGATACAGCTGAAGATGAGGCTGAATAATTTATAAGCCGGAACATGTTTGAAAGAAAATAAATTGCTGAATATATAAGAAAAGAGGGTACCTTGCGCACCCTCTTTTCTTAGAGCGTGTTTGAACGCAGATAAGCATTCCCCCGCTTCAAATGCGCGGAGCACTAAGCGGCGGGTGAGGGGGATGCTTATGTCAGTGGGAGCCTTCAGCTCCCACTGACATATCGCGAAGCGACTGCGTTCATGAGCAAGTAGCGAAGCGGATTGCGAATGTCCGCTTTACAAATACAAGTATCAACAGGAGGAAATTGAAAACTATGAGTTTTAGTGTGATGTTAAGCCAGCTTGCGAAGGGAATGACGGTAACTACCGAAATTTTCTTTGTGACTCTTATTTTTTCTCTTCCCCTTGGACTTCTGGTCTGTTGGGGGAGAATGTCAAAAATACCGTTGATCCGTTGGATTGTGTCTGCTTATATATCTATCATGCGTGGAACTCCGCTTATGCTGCAGCTGATGGTTGTTTATTTTGGACCATACTTTATTTTCGGAATCCGCATTTCAATGGGTTACAGTCTGATTGCGGTGTTTATTGCATTTGCCATTAACTACGCAGCCTATTTCGCAGAGATTTACCGTGGCGGAATTGAATCCATGCCTGTAGGACAGTACGAAGCAGCTCAGATTCTTGGTTATTCTAAGGCTCAGACCTTTTTCCGTATTATTCTGCCGCAGGTATTCAAACGAATTCTTCCATCCATCACCAATGAAGTAATCACTTTGGTCAAGGATACTTCATTGGCCTTTGTGGTAGCTGTGGCTGAGATGTTCACACTTGCCAAACAAATCGCCAGCTCCCAGACTACAATGGTTCCTTTTGTGGTGGCTGCTGTTTTTTACTATGTGTTTAACCTTCTGGTAGCCGTGATCATGGATAAGATTGAAAAGAGGCTGAATTATTATCGCTAGTAAACTGGAGGGGGACTTAGTGAAGCAGTTGTTACCAGGACGTGAGTTCGCAATGTATATTCATCGCAGGTCGTCCAGGCACTCCAACGAGCTAACTGTCAACTGCGACTAAACATCTCAGGAGAGCCTTCGATGTTAAGTCTTCGTAGGCAGTGGATCTCGTTTCCGTTAAGAGC
>CAKRKL010000009.1 GCA_934358405.1 uncultured Blautia sp. | reverse complement strand
CGGAAAGGAGTACGCTATGCAGGATATGGCAGTCACTTTATCAGGATATTTGTCGAAATTATCCCTGCCCAGTTTGGGAGTTACAGACATACTGGAGATTGCCCTGATTTCCTTTTTTATTTATCAGTTTATGGTATGGATCAAATTTACCCGTGCCTATACGCTGCTTAAGGGAATCCTCACAGTACTTCTTTTTATTTTGTTCGCCTATATTTTAAAGATGAATACGATCCTCTGGATCATTAAGAATCTTTCCACTATACTTCTTACCAGTGTAGTTGTTATTTTTCAGCCTGAATTGCGCAAAATGCTGGAGCAGCTGGGGCAGAAGAAGATCATGGCATCTATTTTTCAACTAGACACAGGAAAGGAAGTACAGGAGCGGTTTACGGATAAGACGATAAACGAACTGATAAAGGCATGCTTCGACATGGGCGAAGTGCGTACGGGAGCTTTGATCGTAATTGAACAGAATATCCGTTTAAGTGAATATGAACGAACCGGGATCAATGTGGATGCAGTTCTTACCAGTCAGCTTCTGATTAATATTTTTGAACATAATACACCGCTTCATGATGGAGCAGTTCTTGTAAGGGGCAATCGTATTGTAGCGGCAACCTGTTATCTGCCGTTGTCAGATAATATGGAACTGAGCAAGCAGCTTGGCACCAGACATAGAGCCGGTGTGGGAATCAGTGAGGTTAGTGATTCACTTACCATTATTGTTTCTGAAGAGACAGGCCAGGTTTCTATTGCTCAGAACGGAGAACTCAGCAGAGGTCTTACAAGCGCAGAGCTAAGATCTGCATTGATCAAAGTTCAGAACAAAAAGGTTGTCAATAACAGTAAACTCCGTCATCTGTTGAAAGGGAGAACAAAAAATGAAGAAGACAAAGCTGACTAGGAATTTTCCTTTGAAGATTATGTCTGTTTTCATCGGATTTCTAATCTGGTTTATGGTAGTAAACGTAGATAATCCAGTGTCCAGTAAAAGTATTACTATAGCTGGCGATAAGGTGGAATTACAGAATACGGCTTATGTAGACAGTGCAAATATGATGTGCATGCAGGATGATGATCCGGATCCTATACGCGTTACAGTGACCGGAGAAAGACGGCTTTTAAGCAAGATCACGCAGGCAAATATTACACTGACAGCAGATCTTCAGCAGGCAGGAAGCCTGGATACAGATCCTGTTATGGTTCCGATTACAGTTTCCTGTCCCGGAATCAGTCCGGAGAATATTAAAGTAACGCCACAGTATCTTAGTGTCAGACTGGAAGAGAAGGTAACACAGGAATTTCTGGTTAATGTAAATTATGGCTCCAGCCAGCCAGGAAAAGGCTATGAGGTGGGTTCTCAGACTGCCAGCCCGGAGAAAGTGAAAATTACAGGACCGAAGTCTTTAGTTAATAAAATAGATAAAGTAAATGCAACGGTTGATGTAGATGGCAAGACGAAGGACTTTTCCGAAGAAACAGAGCTGAATATTATTGATAAAAATCAGGATAGCTTTGCCGGAAGAATGTCTTACATCACCATAGACAACACGAAGGTTGTTGTTACCACGAAATTCTGGAAAATCCGCACAGGAGTAAATATCAGCGCAAACTTTGTAGGTGTACCTGCAGAGGGATATCAGGTGGAGAGCGTGACTACTGTTCCTGATACTGTAAGTATTGCGGGAACAGAGGAAGCATTGGAGACTCTGAAACAGAATGATAATACTTTATGGATCGGCGGTACCGATATTGATATTTCGGGAGAGACTTCCGATATTGAAAAGAAAGTAAGCCTTAAAGATGTACTTCCGGATGATGTGAAGCTTACAAGCGGAACAAGTGAGGATGTATGGGTAAAGGTAAGCATTCTGCCATTGGGCAGTCATTCTTATGGACTGCCATCTAACCAGATTAAAGTAAATAATCTGGATGACAGTCTTCTTGTGACCTTCGGAACTGATAAGATTGAAATCCGTGTAAAGGCTGAGGATGGTGATCTTGATAAATTTAACATTGATAAGGTAGAAGCATCTGTTGATTTGAAGGACATGGGTGTTGGAAGCTACCAGATTCCGGTAACTGTGAAGCTGCCGAAGGGATTCACGCTTCTGGACGACGTTGTAGCAGATGTGACCATATCAGAAATTTCAAATGCGGATTCGAATAATGGGTAAGGGAGTGATGTTATTATGGTAAGTGAAAAAGTGCGGATCAACAATCCGTCAGGTCTTCATTTGCGACCAGCCGGAATTCTCTGCAAAGAGGCAATGAAATACAAATCTCTTATAACATTTGAGTATGCAGGCGGAACAGCGAATGCCAAAAGCGTTCTGAGTGTTCTGGGAGCGTGCGTGAAATGTGGTGATGAGATTACTGTATTTTGTGAGGGAGCCGATGAAGTAGAGGCATTACGTAACCTGGTAACAGCTATAAGTAAGGGGCTTGGGGAATAAGAATTGCCCATGGGAGGATGAAAAGTGAAGAAGAGAGCAGCCGCAGCAATTTTAGGAATTTTGCTAAGTTTATCAATGGGGCTGGAGGTTCCAGCCGCTGCTTTGGATGGTGGATTTACATCCGGTTTTACATCAGAGCAGTCAGAAGAAGTGCAGCAGCCGGACAGTGCAGAGGCAGAATCGCCTGCAGACTCCGAATCTGAGGTTCCGATATATAATGATGCAGAAGAAGTGCCATCGGACCAGGTACAGACTCCGCAGGAAAAAGCAAGCGCAGGTGAGAGTCAGGATGGTTTTACTTCAGAAGATACTGCAGACAAAGATGCTGCAGAGGAACCGATTCAGGGCTTTGGAGATGTTGATGCACTGGATAATGTTGATGTGCAGGACGAACAGGAAGATATTGACGATGTTCAGGCAAGTGCATACGGAATTGTTTTCGAGTGGAAGGAATGGGAGCAGACAGCAGATGGTCGTTTCAGACTTCATAAGAAGAAACCCGTGAAGGCTGCTGCTGTTTCAAGCGCAGAAGTGCAGTCCTCTGAGACCCAGGCTGAGGTTGGCACAGCAGAGGAGCAGAGTCAGAATGAAGTACTTGATAACAGTGAAGCACAGCTGGCAGAAGCTGCTGTGGATGTAACAACAGAAGGCGGAGCAGCTGATGAAGCAGGCAGCGCAGAGCCTGCCAGTCTGCAGGAGGATTATTATACCATCGCAGATGGCATTGTTGCAATTACCACCAGAACAGATGCAGGGTTTACTCACACAGGACATTATCTGTTTGATGAGAATGGATATCTTGTGACTGGTAAGGCAACCTTAAACGGTACGGAATCTGCCAGCAAGACAAGCGGTGATTTTTATTTTACACCGGCAGATAGCAGCATTGCCGTGGCATATAAGGAATATGCAGGCAAGGGTGCAGCACTGGTTCCCTGGAAGACCACAGTAGGCCAGATGAAGAAGAACTACTGGCTGTGGAATAAAGATACAGGTAATTTTCAGTATTATGGAAACAGTGGTACTGCTTTGACTGTAGAACAGTTAAATGAGAATGCCAAGAAACAGAATACGTACACCGGATATTTTAAGATTAATGGTGAATACTATTGTCTGGATGAGAAGGGAACTCCCCGTACAGGTGAAATTAAGCTGACAGTAAATGGAGTCAGCAACAAATATTATTTCCAGCCTGCAGCTAATGGGCAGGAGATTCCCGGCAAGATGTTCCATAACGGATGGAAGGAATTTTCAAAGAATTCCAAGGAAGTCTGGAAATATTATAATGATGGTAAAAAGGATAGCTCTAAGATAGGCCAGCTGCTGGTACATGGCAATATGGTTACAGATCTTGGCGGACTTAGGAAATCTACTCCTGGAAAGACTGTCATGATCAGCAAGAACGGTTATATTGTCGCAAACAAAATGCGAGGCGCTGATGATGGTAAAGTTTACGTCACAGATAAGAAGGGCTGTATCTATAAGAACAAACTTGTTAAACCTGGCGATAAACCAAACAAAAGATACTATGTAACAGCTGATGGTTCCAGAGCTACCTGGAAAAATGGCTGGTACCGCTGCCCAGGTGCAGCAAACAGATATTTCTACTTTGGCAAGCATGAAGGTCTGACTGTTAAGAAAACTGGCTGGCAGAAGGTAACCAAGCCGGATGGCTCTTTCTATGGCTGGTACTGGTTTAGCTCCAATGGCAATCCAAGACATGACAGCTTCAGTAAGGGTGGTTATTTCGCATCAGATGGAAAATTTGCCAGTGGAATGATGACTATTAACAAGAAGAAATATTTCTTCCAGCCATCAACCTCTACAACTCTGAATGGTCTGATGGTTAAGAATCAGATGTTCGTTTATAAGAACAAGACTTATTATGCTACAGCTAACGGAGTTCTTCTTAAGACCGGATGGCAGCAAATAAACGGCAACTGGTATTATTTCAAAAACTACAAGCTGGTCACGAATGATTTTGAAAAGCTGAACGGCAAATATGGCTATTTAGATTCTACAGGTAAATATACCACCGGATGGGTGATCGTAAATGATTCACAGAATCTGGTTCGCTATATTAACCCGGACAAGAAAGGCTATGTAACCAATGAGTACAAATGGATCAACGGTAAGAAGTATCACTTCGATAGCAATGGATACAGAATCAATGATCTTACTAACATTTATAAGGGACCATATACTTTTGAGGTTGACCGTGTAAATGGTGTTATGACCGTATATGCTGATTATGCGCGTACAATTCCGGTTAAGACCATCCGTGTTTCTGTAGGAAATCCATGGACACCTACACCGAAAGGCAGATATACACTTACTCCTTACGGCAGATGGCAGTCTCTTATGGGACCATCCTATGGTCAGTATGGAACTCATGTAAACGGAGCCGGACAGGGCGGTATTTTTGTTCATTCAGTTGCATGTAACTCTCCGAACAGCTATAACCTTCCGGTAAGCGCTTATAATAAGCTTGGAAATCCGGCATCCCACGGATGTATCCGCACCTGTGTAGGAGACGCAAAGTGGGTATACTATAACAGCAGAGGTGCTACTATTTATATCTTTGACGGTACATATAATTCCAATGAATCATTTAAGGGACCGCTTGGACGCAAGGCAATTGTACCTGCAAGATGGAAGAATGGCGGATATTATGATCCTACAGATCCGGCCGCATAAGACCAGATAAAAAACAAATACAAAGGTGTCTTAATTTTATCAGTTTTGGTGAAATTAAGGCACCTTTTTACTGTTTTGGAGAATAACATTGAAATTTAAAGGGGGAAACTGTATAATAAGAAAGTAACACATTTTTAACATATTAAATGCTTGGAAACAATAATCAGGAGAGGACATGAAAAATTGGACAAAACAGCTGGCAGCAGGATTTTTAACTGTCATGCTGGGGACCGGGGGCTTTATGACACCTGCAACAGCGGCTGCAAATGCAGGTTATGTTCCATATGAAAGAGAAGATAACCTTTCGCCAGATGAGATCGCAGCAAGTGTAGGGGATTCCTCTTCCGCCTCAAAAGCAAATACAGATAAAGCATGGAAGAAAATCAAAGGTGTTTGCTATAACGGAAGCGGCAAGAAGATCAAAGGTGCAATCACCCGTGGCATTGATGTATCTGAATGGCAGGACACGATTGACTGGAAGCTGGTGAAAAAGGATGTGGATTTTGCATTCATTCGTATTGCCCACGGCTTAAATCATCTGGATACAAGATTTTCCTATAATATGACAGAGGCAGAAGCTGCGGGGGTTCCGGTAGGAACTTATATATATAGTCTTGCCAGATCCAATAAAGAGGCATTGGCAGAAGCGAAGCTTGCAATTCAGCAGATGAAGGGACACAAGGTTTCTTACCCTGTAGTATTTGACCTGGAGGATGAGCGGACATTAGGCACCTTGAGCAAAAAAGAAGTATCTCAGGTGGCACTTACCTTCTGTGATGAGATCCGCAAGGCAGGATATACTCCTATGCTTTACATGAATCTGAACTGGTACAATAATTTTGTGGACTGGAGTGTGCTGGAGAATTCAGGAATAGATGTTTGGATTGCCTGCTATGGAGATCATATATCTGCTCCCAGCACCAAAAGCTATAAATATACCATCTGGCAAAGCACTGATGGAGATGGGGCGAAGGGACTGCTTTCAACCAAGAACCTAATCAGAGGAATCCCAAGGTGGAACAATGTGGATGTGAATTTTGGCTTTGTAGATTACAGCTCCAGAATTGTGCCGAGGTGGGAGCCACTGTCGACCTACACTCCTGCAGTCCAGCCATTGTACAAGGATCCTGTTCCTGTGAAAAAGGGATGGGTGACAGAAGGAAGTAAGAAATTTTATTATGAAAATAATGTAAAGGTAACCGGATGGAAAAAAATCAGCGGCAAATACTATTATTTCAATAAATCCGATGGTAATATGTATAAGAACAAATTACGAAAATCAGGTTCTTCTGCATATTTTCTGGATAAGAATGGTGTCCGCGTAAGCAATACCTTTATTACGAAAAACGGAAAGACATATTATTTTGGCTCAAATGGAAAAGCTTATACAGGAATGCAGAAGGTAGGAAATAAATATTATTATTTCAACTCTAAAACCTTTGAAAAGCAGATGAATTACAAATATAAAGATTCCTCCGGAAATATTTATTATTTTGATAAAAATGGAGTACGGGTGCAGAAAAAGTTTTATACTATAACTGCAGGAAAACAGAAGCTTACTTATTATTTTGGGAAAAATGGAAAAGCCTATAAAGGCTGGCACACTATTAAGGGAAAGAAGTATTATTTTTATAAAGGAACCGGACCGAAAGCAGGTGTGCGTGCCCAGAGCATAAAGCTTACCAGTAAAACGGGAATTGTTTCTGTATTCAATAAGGGCGGCGTATGTACGAAGCAGTACAAGCAGAAATAATTATATTCCTAAATACCTTTTGGGAATATTGCCTGTTGAATCGTTAACATAATTATATAATAGAAATGAGGAGAAAAAAATGGGAAAAATTAAAGTAACAAACTGTGATGATATCGAAGGATTAAAAGTAATTGAACCTACTGTATTTGGAGATTCCAGAGGATACTTTATGGAGACTTACAATTACAATGATTTCAAAGAAGCAGGAATTGATGTTGAGTTTGTACAGGATAACCAGTCCAGTTCAAGATACGGTGTTCTGCGCGGACTTCATTTTCAGCTGAATTATCCGCAGGATAAGCTGGTTCGTGTGGTAAACGGAGAAGTATTTGATGTGGCAGTTGATTTAAGAGAAGGCTCCAGGACATATGGCAAATGGTATGGAGTTGTCCTTTCAGCTGAAAATAAAAAACAGTTCTTTATTCCGAAAGGCTTTGCACATGGCTTCCTTGTTTTATCTGAGAATGCAGAATTCACATATAAATGCTCTGATTTCTATCATCCAAACGATGAAGGCGGCTTAATCTGGAATGACCCGGATATTAACGTACAGTGGCCGATTCCGGAAGGAATGGAACTGATTTTCTCTGATAAAGATCAGAAATGGGGCCGCTTAAAGGAGCTTCAGAAATAATACAGGATTGAATTTGAAGGGAGCAGTTTCATGAATATGATCAAAGACATTCTTAGCAATCGCCAGATGCTCTGGAAGCTTGCAAAGAACGACTTTAAGACGAAATATGCAGGATCTTATTTTGGAATCCTGTGGGCTTTCGTGCAGCCTGTTGTTACGATAATGATTTATGTCCTTATTTTTCAGTTTGGCTTTAAGGCAGCACCTGCAGCAGATGGATATCCTTATGCGCTGTCTTTAACAGCTGGTATTATTCCCTGGTTTTTCTTTTCAGAGGCTTTATTGAATTCTACCAACTGTTTTATGGAATATTCTTATCTTGTTAAGAAAGTAGTATTCCAGATTGATATTTTACCTGTAGTGAAATGCCTGTCTTCTCTTTTTGTGCATGCATTTTTTATCTTATTTGCATTGATTGTTTTTGTTGCATTTGGAAAGCTTCCGCCTGTACAGTTTATCCAGATTATTTATTATGTGTTCTGTACAGTCTGCTTTACACTTGCATTGTCATTTATGACTTCTGCGATTGTTCCGTTTTTCAGGGATCTGGGTCAGATCATCAGCATCATACTTCAGGTATGGATGTGGGCATGCCCGATCATGTGGGACATGCAGCAGATGCTGGGCGGTCATCCGCTTATTCTGAAAATACTGAAACTCAATCCATTGGTGTACATTGTAGATGGATACCGCGATTGCTATATTAACGGTGTATGGTTCTGGGAGCATGGCGTATATACCCTGTATTTCTGGTGTGTGACTATTTTGCTGGGATTATTCAGTACCCGTATTTTTAAAAGGCTTCGCGTACATTTTTCAGATGTTTTGTAGGAAATAAATAGTGAAAGCAGAATGGAAGAAATAAAATGAAAAGTGAAAATGCTGTTGAAATTAAAGATGTGAGCAAGGTATACAGGCTCTATGAGAAACCAAAGGATCGGTTAAAAGAATCCCTGTCCTTTACCCATAAATGCTATCATACAGATCATTTTGCCCTGGCAGGGGTGAATCTGGAAGTAAAGAAAGGGGAATGTGTAGGCATTATCGGAACCAATGGCTCCGGTAAGTCTACTCTTTTAAAAATTATCACAGGTGTTCTTAACGCCACTGGCGGAAGTGTGGAAATTGATGGGAAAATAAGTGCGCTTCTGGAGCTGGGTGCCGGCTTTAATATGGAGTATACCGGAATCGAAAACATTTATTTAAATGGAACCATGATGGGATTCACAGATGAGGAAATCAGCAAAAGAGTAAATGCAATTACTGAATTTGCTGAGATTGGCGAATTTGTGAATCAGCCTGTAAAAACTTATTCCAGTGGTATGTTTGCCAGACTTGCTTTTGCAGTGGCTATTAATGTAGATCCGGATATTTTAATTGTTGATGAGGCATTAAGTGTAGGAGATATTTTTTTCCAGGCTAAATGTTATCGTAAATTTACTGAATTTAAAGAAGCAGGAAAGACCATAATATTTGTATCTCATGATATGGGAAGCGTAATTAAATATTGTGACCGTGCGCTGCTTCTGAATAAGGGTAAGCCTGTATTTACAGGGAAATGCTCTGAAGCAGTGGATATTTATAAGAAAATTCTTGCAAAACAGTATCATGAAGAGGATGCTGCAGATGATACTGTTTCCGATGAGCAGGTAAGCGCACAGCCGCAAACAGCTTCTAATTGGAGAGATCAGCTTACTGCTAATTCCAACCTTGTGGATTACGGGGAGAAAGAGGCGGAAATCGTAGACTTTGCATTGATGGATAATAAAGGAATGGTAACCTCTACCCTGGAAAAAGGTAAAAGCTTCAAGCTTATGATGAAGATACATTTCCACAAGGATATCAGGAATCCTATATTTGCCTTTACCATCAAAGACCGCAAGGGAACTGAAATTACCGGAACCAATACTGTTCTGGAAGGACATAACCTGGAAGAGGGAAAAAAGGACCAGGAGATTGTAGTTTGCTTTGAGCAGGTGATGAACCTGCAGAGCGGACAGTATCTGCTTTCTCTTGGATGTACAGGATACGAGCTCGAGGAATTAGTGATTTATCATCGGATTTATGATGCTTGTTTTATGGAAGTTCTTTCCAATAAAGATACTGTTGGTTTTTATGATATGAACTCCAAAGTTACTTATCCGGAATTGTGATTCCGTGGAAAATAACCGAAAAGGAAAAGCAAATGGCAGAAAAAATCGGAAAAGTTTTATTTAATCTGGATTATTATGAAGAGAAGGATGTCTATAGTGACGGTGACATAGAAGAGGTGCTTCTGGATATTGCAATGAATCATAAGCCTGAGGAGTTTCCCCAGCTGATACATGATCAGGCCAGCTGGCCCATTCTTTACCATCTGTCTGAACAAAGAGAGAATATCATTGAGTGGTTTCCAATGAAGGAGGATGCAGCTGTTCTGGAGGTGGGCGCAGGATGTGGCGCTGTTACCGGTGCGCTTACTGCGAAAGCCAAGAAGGTAGTTGCCAATGATCTTTCAAAACGCCGCAGTCTGATCAATGCCTGGAGACACCGGGAAGATGACAATCTGGAGATTGTTGTTGGAAACTTTAACACAGTTGCAGATAAGATAAATGAGAAATTTGATTATATCACTCTGATTGGAGTGTATGAATATGCTGAAAGCTACACAAAGGAAAAAGATCCGTATTCCGTATTTCTGAATAAGATCAATGGACTTCTTAAAGAAGATGGAGAAATTCTCATTGCCATTGAAAACCGCCTGGGAATGAAATATTTTTCCGGATGTGTGGAGGATCATAAGGGAATTCCTTTTGAGGGAATTGAAGGATATCCTAATACAAGTGGAGTGCATACCTTTAGCAAGGCAGAGCTGGAGGATATTTTCAGAAGAAACGGATATACAGATTATAAATTTTATTATCCATATCCGGATTATAAGCTGCCGACTACCATTTATTCCGATGAATATCTTCCCGGAAAAGGCGAACTTTTGAATAATATCCGTAATTTTGATGCGTACAGATATGTAACCTTTGATGAGGGGAAAGCATTTGACAGTATGATTGACAGCAAATATTTCCCGATCTTTTCCAACTCCTTTTTTATAAGGATAAAGAAGAAAGGTTGAGAGAATGGAAAATATAATTTATGCAAAATACTCCAGAGAGCGCAGACGCAGGTTTCAGATTTCCACTTCAATTCTGGAGAAAGAAGACGGCGAAAAAAAGGTTATAAAAAGGGCACTATACAAGGAAAGCAAGCCACATGTATATGCCATGCTGGAAAATTACGGAAAACTAAAGAGTATATATCAAAATACAGAACTTAAAATATCATCATGTAAAATACATGATAGTAACAGTGTGGAGTTTGACTATATAAATGGAAAAAACATGGATCAGCTTCTCACAGAGCATATTGCTCAGGATGATTTTGAAAAAGTAAGAGCAGATGTGCAATTTCTGTGGAATGTACTATGCAGTGACCGTTCCCTGGAAAAATTTGTACCTTCCGGAGACTTTTGCGAAATTTTTGGAGAACCGGCACTTCCGGAGAATCTGCTGGCATCGCCTGTGTCCAACATAGATATGGTTTTTTCAAATATTATAGCCGGAGATCAGTATGTGCTGACTGATTATGAGTGGGTGTTTGATTTTATGATTCCCATAAGCTATCTGTTTGCAAGAAGCCTGCTTCTTCACGGGAAATTTCAGACTCTTTCAGAAGCGCAGAAGGAAGAATTATATGCTATCGGAGGTGTGAAGCCGGAAGAATTGCCTGTATATCATGCAATGGAGGTTTGCTTCCAGCAGTACGTTACAGGTAAGGATGAATTGTTTGTGCTGTCGAAGCTGCATCACTTTATTGGAAACCCTGTTTATTTTCTGAAAGACTGGGGCGGCAAAGAAAGCTATTACCATATCCGCCTGACAGGTCTGGAGAAGGAAAATCCTCAAAAAGAAACAGAACTATTTTATCAGCAGTGTCCGATCAGTCAGATTAATGGTTCTTTAAGGGTATCTATCCAGAATACCCAGTGCTATGATGAGCTGGTTCTGTATCCTACAGACACGGAAGCGGTTATAGGGTTTCATAAGGTACAGGGGCGAAGAAGAGGCTCTGACCAGCTGGAGGATATTTCATTTTCAGGTCATAATGCGCGCCTGACTTATGACATGGAATGTCATTTTCAGGAACCGCCCAGGCTTATAATTGCTAATAGAGAATATGAAGAAATCCAGATTTCTTTTACTATTTATCATCAGCACAATTCACTTATCCGTGAAGACATTGAACGCCGCATGGAAATCGAAAGACTTCTTCAGGAGCTGCAGAGCAGCAATGAAAAATATGAGCAGTGCATGCAAAAGTATGAGCAGTGCGTGCAAGATTACCAGCAGTGCAGGCAAGATTATGAGCAATGCAAACAGGAGCTGTGCTTATATCAGGAAAAGCTCTATCGAAAAATGCTTCGCAAAATAAAAACAGTTTTGAAAAAATAATGAGGAATGCCAAATGGATGTATCAATTGTAATACCAACTAAAAATGCAGGAAAAGCCTTTGACAAGGTTTTACAGACAGTGTTTTCCCAGAAAACAAAATACTCTTATGAAGTGATCTGCGTAGATTCAGGCTCTAAGGATGAGACTCTTGATATTATACGCAAATATCCGTGCAGGCTGTTTCAGATTCCGGCATCTGAGTTCGGTCATGGCAAGACAAGAAATTACGGAGCTTCAAAGGGAACCGGAACTTATATTGTATTTATTACCCAGGATGCTTTACCGGCTACAGATACCTGGCTGGAAAATTTTATAGATGCAATGGAGATGGACCCGGAGATTGTAGGCGGCTTTGGAATTCATTATCCCTATCCGGATTGTAATCTTCTGGATGTCCGGGATTTGAAGAATCATTTTGCTGGCTTTGGCAGTGAAAATACCATATATCAGCTGGAGGACAGGGAACGCTATGACAGGGAAGAGGGATACCGTCATTTGCTGGCATTTTTCTCAGACAATAATTCCTGCCTTAGAAGAAGCGTGTGGGAGAAATATCCTTATGAAGATGTGAATTTTGCAGAAGACCAGATCTGGGCGAAGAAAATGATCGAGCTGGGCTATAAGAAGGTGTACTGCCCCAATGCACCTGTTTATCATTCTCACAATTACAAGCTGAGTACTTATTTTGCAAGGTATTATGATGAATATAAAGGTTTGTATGAGCTGCACCAGTATATGGTGGCGCAGCACTGGAAGGAGCTTCCGGGAATGCTTTACAGACAGGTAAGAGGTGACTGCGTGTATATCCGTCATCTTGAGATTCCTAAGAAGGACAAGATTCATTGGGCTTTTTATTCCCTGTTCCGCAATTTTGACCGGTTCTGGGGCGGATATCTGGGAGGCCATTATCATTGCTACTCACCCGGAAAGCAGAAATTCCTGGATCACCATATTTCCCAGCAGTACAAACAGCGAAAAGCATAATTGTGCGAGAAATCAACTGTTACGATTGGATTATCAATTTAAGTTATGAAAGGAAAGAAAATGGATACAAGAGATATTGTTGGCAGAGCGAAACGTTATTATCAGAAAAATGGCTTAAAAAAAACCATGAAACGTATGGTGAGTAAACCGGAGCCGCCGAAAAATCAGTTCCTGGTATTCTGGAACTTTATTGTAAATCAGGACAAGATTCCTTTTTCCCAGGATGATTATGCTCAAAATAAAGATGGTCAGAAAATCATCAACTGGATCGTGCCGGAATTTGAGAATGGCTCCGGCGGACATACTACTATCTTTCGTTTTATCTCCGCATTGGAGCAAAGAGGCATCCATAACCGAATTTATGTGTACAGACCTGTAAATATGACGGAGCAAAGTCTTCATGATCTGCTGAAAAATCATTTTCAGCTTTTAGACAGCCGTGTGGAGAGCTTTTGCGGTGTAGAGAATATCAAATTTGCGCATGCCACAGTTGCAACCTCCTGGATCACAGCCTATTATGTCAGAAACTTCAATAACACAATTTCCAAATTCTACTTTATTCAGGATTTTGAGCCATATTTTTATGCACACGGCTCTGAGTATTCCTTTGCAGAGAATACGTACAAATTCGGATTCCGTGGAATTACAGCAGGTGACTGGCTGAAGAATATTGCTATTGAAAAATATGGAATGGAGGCTACAAGCTTCAGCTTCTCTTATGATAAAAAAACCTATAAGCCGGTTCCTAAGAAGAGCAGCAGACCAACTGTATTTTTCTATGCACGTCCGGTAACGCCAAGAAGAGATTGGGAATTGGGAATGCTTGCCCTTGGAGAGCTGAGCAAGAGAATTCCTGACCTGGAGGTGATTCTGGCCGGCTGGGATGTGGGATATTATGAGATTCCATTTGCCCACAGAAATATGGGAGTTGTGTCCAGAGAAATGCTGGCTGATCTGTACAACCAAAGTGATCTGTGCCTTGTAATTTCCAGTACCAATCTTTCCCTTGTGCCTCTTGAGGTAATGGGATGCGGAAAGCTTGCTGTATGCTCCAATGGCGAGAACAGCACATGGCTTGTGAATGAAGAGAACTCTGCAATGGTAGAGTTTGAGCCAATGGAAATTGCTGATACCTTGGAATATTATCTCACCCATCCGGAGATACTGGCCCAGAAAAGCCGCAAGGGTCTTGAATTTGCATCTGCAACCTCCTGGGAAAATGAATATGAAAAGGTATATAAGGCATTTACAGAAGGAATTGCCGAAGACGAGAAAAAGCTTTTAACGGAAAAATAAGATGAATAAATTAATGAACCTGGCATCCAAAACAATAAGTACTCTTCAGAATGACGGTCCAAAGAAGGTATACCAGAAAACCTGTCTGTACCTGAAGCGCAGGAAAGATGCGAAGCTGGAAGAAACGTACACAAAAGGTTGTTTCAGGGATGTATTGTTTGTAAATGGATGTGACGAGCACCTTCCTCACCCAGGCAGGTATCGTGTGACACATCAGAGAGAGCAGCTTGAAGCTCTTGGCTTTTCTACAGGGGAAATTTATTATCAGAATATAGAACAGGATATTCTTGGATATTACAGGACTATCCTGTTTTTCCGCTGTCCATATACGCCAAAGCTTGAAGAGATTGTAAAGCTGGCTAAAAGGCTGAATAAAACAGTGCTGTATGACATTGATGATCTGGTTTTTGACACAATATATACAGATCAGATTCCGTATCTGGAAACTATGAACCTCCAGGAACGACAGGAATATGACCAGAATGTAAGAAATATGGGAAAGCTTTTGCAGCTTTGCGATGGAGCTGTTACTACCACGGAATGTCTTGCAAAAGAACTGAAAAAATATGTGCCGGAAGTAGTAATCAATCGAAACGTGGCTTCAGAAGAAATGGTGATGCTGTCCGAGAAAGCACTTTTGAACAGAAAAGAAAGAAAGGAAAGCACCAGGAATCCAGGAAATCTCAATAAAAAAATCAGAATCGGTTATTTTAGCGGAAGCATTACCCACAATGATGATTTTAATTTGATTCTTCCTGTCCTTGCAGAGCTTCTTGCCAAATACAAAAATCTGGAATTATGTCTGGCTGGTGAACTGGATGTCCCGGAACAATTAAAGCCATTTGAAAATCAGCTGGTAAAATATCCATTTTCCAGTTGGCAAAATCTTCCTGAAATGATCGCACAGACAGATATCAATATTGCTCCATTGACGCAGTCTGTCTTTAACGAGGCTAAATCTGAAAATAAATGGATGGAGGCTGCCCTTGTAAAAATTCCTACAGTTGCCAGTGACCTGGGAGCTTTTCGCGAGATGGTAAAAAACGGGGAAAACGGAATTTTGTGCAGAAATGCAGATGAATGGAAAGAAGCTCTGGAAGCACTGATCAACAATGAAGCATATAGAGCAAAGCTTGGAAATGCAGCATATGAGTATTGCATTCATCACTGCACAACAGCTGTTACAGGACAGGTGCTTGCTGATTTTATCTATAAAAAAGAAACCTCCAATCTTATGCTTGTGCTTCCCGGTTTTCAAGTCAGCGGTGGTGTGATGGTAGCCCTGCAGCATGCCAGGATTTTGCAGGAGTGGGGAAGGGATGTGACTCTTCTTTCTATTGATGAAGAAGGCAGGGAAAATTGGTATTCTTTTGTAAACAGCCTGTTTCCTGTGCTGAATTTAAATTCCTGTAAAATAAAGGGAAGAATAGACTGGTGTGTGGCAACTATGTGGTCCACTTGCAGATGGCTGGATCAGCTTGAAACGATAGAGCAAAAAGGGTATCTTGTGCAGAACTATGAGCCTGATTTTTATCTGGCTGGAAATCCTCTTCGCATGCAGGCAAGAGCTACCTATGGAGCACATCCCAATTGGAAATACCTTACAATTTCCAGATGGTGTGAAAAATGGCTGAAGGAAGACTACGGGCATCAGGCAGAATATGCACCAAACGGACTGGAGCTGAAGAAATTCCAGAAATCAGAGGGAGATTTTCTGACAGAACTTCCCGGGAAGAAAAATAGGAAAATTCGTATCCTCATAGAGGGAGACAGCAGTGCCTGGCATAAAAATGTAGATGAAAGCTTTCAAATCGCTCAGCATCTTGATCCGGAAAAATTTGAAATCTGGTATATGGCATATCATGGAACGCCAAAGGACTGGTATCGTGTGGATCGTTTTTGGGGAGAGGTTCCATATGAAAAAGTTCAGGAGGTATATCAGCAATGCGATATCCTCCTGAAATCAAGCGTTTTGGAAAGCTTTTCTTATCCACCTCTGGAAATGATGGCCAGCGGCGGTCTTGTGGTTGCAGTACAAAATGGCGGCAACCAGGAATATTTAAAAGATGAAGAGAACTGTCTGATCTATCCTGTGGGAAATATTCAAGCCGGCGTAGATGCCATACTGCGTCTCTGCAGGGACGAAGCTCTGTGCAAAAGGCTGCAAAAAAATGGAACAGAAACTGCAAAACAACGTGACTGGTCTGCGCTTAAAGAGAAAATCCTTAATCTCTATCCAACAGTCAAATAACGGAAGCATTCACCTTCAGAATTTAATTATTTTTACTATTTTCCAAATCAGCAGAATTAACAGAAACAGAAAAGCTCCGGCAATTACAAAGTACGGGATGTTTGTGTGAGCCTGTGAAAAGCTTTTGGCAGCCTGCATATTCTGTTCACCCTCCTGGACAGATGTTGTATCCTGAACCTGGGTGACTTCAAGAACAGCATTTCCTACTGCTGCGCCATTAAAAAGATAGGTACGGTTAATTTCGTCACCATTTTGTGTATCCTCTGTGGTCAGGCTGTCTGCAGAGGTACCCTTTGGCACAATCACATCTCCTCCGGAAATAATGCTGAAATCACTGTCTCCAAGAGAAAGCAGCTGGAACTGGTCGAAGCCATAGTTTAAAACAGAAGCTGCATCCGGTGCGGTTTGTCCGGACGCACCCTTTAAAACAACACTGATTAAAGTCATGTCTTCACGCTGGGCAGCGCATACCAATGTGCTGCCGGAAGCCTCTGTATATCCTTCTTTTCCCCCAATGCATCCTTCATAGAAGCCGGTGCTTGCGGTATCTGTCATAGTAAATTTACTGGTAAGATTCCTGGCAGCCGCTTTGTTGGTAGCCGGAATGGTGTAGCTGGTAGCTGCTGCAATGGTGCGGAAGGAATCATTGGAAATTGCGGCCTGCATGATCAGCGCCATATCATGTGCAGTAGTGTGCTGATTCTCATCCGGAAGTCCGGTAGGGTTGGTGAATATAGTATTGGTACAGCCAAGCGCCTGTGCACGGCTGTTCATCATCTGAATAAAGTTATCTACAGAGCCTCCAATATGCTCTGCAATCTGCAAAGCAATATCATTGGCAGAAGCTACCATAATTGCATACAGACATTGCTCTATAGTAAAAACTTCATCTACCTGAGAAGAAATGCTGGCACCGCCGTCTGTAACGCCGGAAACTCCGGTTGCAGTCATGGTGACCTGGTCTGTAAGCTGCGCGTTTTCCAGTGCAAGCAGGCAAGTCATAATTTTTACTGTGCTTCCGGGAAAAAGAATCTCGTCTGCATTCTTGGAATAGAGAACGGTATTAGTGGAATTCTCCATAACAATAGCTGCCTCGGAGGAAACATCGGAAGCCTGCGGCCATCCGGAAATAGAATTGGTAGTGATTCCACCTGCTGTATCAGCTGTCTGTGTCTGTGCTGCTTCTTCGGCCATGACAGGCACCTGGCAAAGAAGAGAGGCAGAAAGTCCAAGAACCATAAGTGATGCTAATATCTTTGGCTTTTTCATCATGTATTAAACTCCTATTAAAATATACTTGAACATAAGTCAGGGGCAAATTCTCTTTTGACCCTGATATCGTTGTATGATTATAACATATATTATATTTTCTCTGTAAAATGAGAAAATATAAGTAGTCACTTTGAATATAATCATATCCCAAAAGCAAGGCTAATTCAACCTTTCTTTTACGCATTCCTTGCAAATTGGTTTCCACAATGTTAAAATAGGGGCAATTATAATAGAAAAGGATTTCAATATGAGTGAAAAAAACGGATCAGAGGGACGGATTCAGTGGTCCCGTTTCTTCAAAAAATTATCTCCATATATGATCCAGAAAGGATTGCTTTATCTGAAGCACTACGGTCCAAAGGAGTTCTGGATTCGGCTCCATGAACGGTTCGAGCCGGAGGAGATACCCTATGGTCCCTGGTATGCGGCATATGCGCCCAGCCAGACGATCCTTGACAAACAGAGGCAGAGAAGGTTTGCTTATTCTCCTCTTATCAGTGTGGTGGTTCCGGCGTATCGCACGCCTGAACAGTTTCTGAGACAAATGATAGATTCTCTGATCGCACAAACCTATGAGAACTGGGAACTGTGCATTGCCAACGGAAGCCCGGAGGATGAGTCCATGAAAAAGATTCTGACGGAATACAGCAGCAGGGACAACCGGATCCGCTGGCAGAATCTTGATGGAAATAAAGGAATCGCAGAGAATACAAATGCAGCCTTTGCCATGGCAAAGGGAGAATTCGCAGGTCTTTTGGATCATGATGATCTTCTGGCACCAAATGCTCTTTATGAAATCGTAAATGCACTAAATCTGCACAGTCAGGCAGATGCAGTGTACACAGATGAAGACAAGGTGACTGCAGAACTGGATGAGCACTTTCAGCCTCATTTGAAACCGGACTTTAATCTGGATCTTCTTCGCTCTAACAACTACATCTGCCATTTTTTTGTGGTCAGACGACAGCTTGTGGAGGAAGTTGGAGGATTTCGCAGGGAATTTGACGGGGCACAGGATTATGATTTTATTTTCCGGTGTGTGGAGAAGGCCAGAGAGGTTGTTCATGTGCCGGAGATTTTGTATCATTGGCGCACTCATAAGGCATCTACAGCAGATAATCCTGCAAGCAAGATGTACGCCTTTGAAGCTGGCAAGCGTGCTATCGAAGCCCACCTTGAGCGGACTAAAGTGAAGGGGATTGTAAGCCACACCGCAGATCTTGGATTTTACCGTGTAAAATATCCGGTACAGGGACATCCCCTTGTTTCCATTATCATTCCAAATAAGGATGAAAAGGAAACCCTGGAGAATTGTCTGGAATCTATCCGTAAAAATACTCTCTATGATAATTATGAAATTATCATTATAGAGAATAATAGTACTACAGATGAGATATTTGATTATTATAAGAAGCTATCCAAGGATCCAAGAATTCGTCTGATCTGGTGGAAAAAAGAATTCAATTATTCGGCAATCAACAATTTTGGTGTAAAAAATGCCAGAGGTGAGTACCTGCTATTTCTGAATAACGATGTAACCGTAATCACAGAAGACTGGCTTGGCGAGATGCTTGGCGTGTGTCAGCGAACAGAGGTCGGTGCAGTAGGCGTGAAGCTTCTTTATCCGGATAATACCATTCAGCATGCCGGCTGCGTAGTCGGTATGGGTGGGATTGCAGGACATATGTTTGTGGATATGCCGGCTGAGCGAACCGGATACCTTCACAAAGCATCCATTTTGCAGGACATGAGTGCAGTTACAGCGGCCTGTATGATGATGAAGCGCAGTGCCTTTGATAAGGTGGGCGGATTTACAGAACAGCTGGCAGTGGCATTTAATGATGTGGATCTTTGCCTGAAAGCAGGAAAAGCCGGTTATCTGGTTGTATATGATCCTTATGTGAAGCTATATCATATGGAATCCAAGACCAGAGGGGCAGAAGATGATGAGGCTAAGCTTCGCCGTTTTCAGCGGGAAATTGAGTATATGAGAAGCAATTGGATCGAGATTCTGAAAAATGGGGATCCTAACTATAATAAGAATTTTTCCCTGACCAAGTGGAACTATTCTTTGCGTCCGCTTCCGGGCATGTCCGGCAAAAATGACCAGAAAGACTAAGGAGATAATATGCAGGAAGTATCAGTCATTATACCAAATTATAATGGTATGGCATATCTGGAGGGGGTACTCTCCAGCTTGGAACAGCAGGAATTTCGGAATTTTGAGACCATTTTGGTTGATAATGGGTCATCAGATGGCAGTGTGGCATATGTAATGGGAAATTATCCATGGGTTCATATTATAGAGCTGCCTGATAATTTTGGATTTTCCAGAGCTGTAAATGAAGGCATTTATGCAGCGAAAGCTCCTTATGTACTTCTTTTGAATAATGATACAGAAGTGGAACGGCATTTTGTAGGAGAAATGCTGGCTGCCATAAGGCGGCATAAAAAGGCTTTTTCCTGCAGTGCCCGTATGATCTGCTATCATGACAGAGACAAGCTGGATGATGCCGGAAACTACTATTGTGCGTTGGGATGGGCATTTGCCAGGGGAAAAGGCAAGGATATTCATAGCTACGAGAAGGAAGACAGGATTTTTACAGCCTGTGCAGGTGCCGCTATATATAGAAAGAAAATATTCGAGAGAATCGGATATTTTGATGAAGAGCATTTTGCATATCTGGAGGATATTGATGTGGGCTACAGGGCCAGAATCAATGGCTATGAGAACTGGTATGCTCCAAAGGCAATGGTGTATCATATAGGAAGCGGAACAAGCGGCTCCCGATATAACCATTTTAAAACCAGATACTCATCCAGAAATAATGTTTATCTGATTTATAAAAATATGCCATTTTTGCAGCTTATTCTTAATTTACCATTTTTGATTGTGGGCTTTGGAATGAAAACCCTGTTTTTTGCTCATAAGGGAATGGGAAAGGAATATATTGCCGGGATTAAAAACGGACTTGAGATTAGCAAGCGGGATAAAAAGGTAAAATTCAAGCTGAGAAATCTTGGGCGTTATGTAAAAATCCAACTGGAATTATGGGGGAATATATTTTACCGATTCTTTGCATAAGTGGAGTTTTATCAAATTTTTATAAATGAAGTTTGAAGAATTTGTTGCAATTCTGTTTTATCTATTATAAGATAAGGAAAGTCACAGCCCGGAAGCTTTTGGAAATGGGCTTTATGGGCAGTAACAGAAGGCAGAGGTGGCAGAATTGATCAGAGACAATCAGAAGAATTTCAGTCGTCTCCATGTTGTAATAGATGCTTGTGTAATCACGCTATCCTATTTATTTGCCTGGGTACTTCGATTTATAGGGCCGTTTGCAGCGAATGCTGTACGTGCGAGAAGCTTTGAGCAGTATATGTCAGCACTGATCTTTATACTGCCGGCATATATTTTGCTGTATCATGCGTTTTCCTTGTATGAGCCTTTGCGCATGCAGGGAAGGCGTCTTGTGCTGTCAAATATTGTTAAGGCCAACTCGCTTGGTATCCTGCTTACCATATTTATTTTGTATACCATTGAAGAAGGCAATATTTCCCGTTCCGTGCTGTATATGTTCTATGTAATCTGTATTGCAGCCAGCTGGGGAGTAAGAATGCTGATCTTTTACGGCCTGCGTGATATGAGAAAGCGCGGACTGAACCAGAAGCAGGTTGTGCTCGTGGGATACAGCAGGGCAGCAGAAGAATATATCGATCGCATCAGGGAAAATCCACAGTGGGGATATGTTGTGAGAGGAATTCTGGATGACAATGTTCCTGCCGGTACCATGTACAAAGGGATTAAGGTGCTTGGAAGAATTGCCAATCTGAATGTGATCCTGCCGGAAAGCAGGCTGGATGAGATTGCGATTACACTTGGACTAAGCGAATATTACCGCCTGGAGGAGATTGTTGCGCTATGTGAGAAATCAGGAGTGCATACAAAGTTTATTCCGGATTATAATAAGATTATCCCCACTAAACCATATACAGAGGACATACTGGGACTTCCGGTAATCAATATCCGCTATGTTCCCCTTAGCAATACCTTTAATTCCATGATAAAAAGAATTATGGATATTGTGGGGGCTGTCATTGGGATTATTGTAGCATCTCCTGTTATGGTGCTTATGTGTATTTTGATTAAGCTTACATCTCCCGGACCGCTGATTTACCGTCAGGAGCGGGTGGGACTTCATAACCAGACCTTCTGGATGTATAAATTTCGTTCTATGGAGCTTCAGCCGGAGAGTGAAGAGAAGAAAGCCTGGACTGTGAAAAATGATCCAAGGGTTACGGGAATCGGGAGATTTATGCGAAGAACCAGTATTGATGAGCTTCCGCAGCTGTTTAATATTCTGAAGGGAGACATGAGTCTGGTTGGACCAAGACCGGAACGCCCGTTTTTTGTAGAGAAGTTCCGCGAGGAGATTCCAAGATATATGGTGAAGCATCAGGTAAGACCTGGACTGACCGGATGGGCACAGGTAAATGGCTACAGGGGAGATACCTCCATTCGAAAGAGAATCGAATATGACCTGTATTATATTGAAAACTGGACCGTCGGCCTGGATATAAAAATACTGTTTATGACAATTTTTAAGGGATTTATTAATAAAAATGCTTATTGAGAAAGGAAAGAGAAATGGCGAGACCTGGTAGAAAAAAGAAGACAGCTTTGTTTATTGTTGAGATTCTTTGCCTTCTGCTGTTTATTGGCGGTCTGTATGTATATGGACAGATTGACAGCAGACTGAATAAGATTGAGACACCCCAGCTGGATGAAAGTAAGATTGTTACCAATGTGACTGCACCGCAGATGTCTGGTTATACCACATATGCGCTTTTTGCAATCGATAAGCGTTCCAAGAATGAGACACTGGATTCACAGAACAGTGATACCATTATTGTTGCAAGCATTAATAATGATACCAAAGAGGTGAAGCTGGCGTCCATATATCGTGATACCCTTCTGAATATCGGAAATGACATCTATACCAAAGCAAATGCAGCTTATGCATACGGAGGCCCGGAACAGGCGATTTCCATGTTAAATACCATGCTGGACCTGAATATTACAGATTATGTAACCGTAAACTTCAGTGCAATGGCAGAAGCAGTAGACGCATTGGGAGGCCTTGATATTCCTCTTTCATATGCAGAAATAGTTTTCATGAATGACTACTGTATTGAGACTTCAGAGGAAACCGGAAAGAGCTATACTCCTGTAGAACGTCCGGATCCAAAGCCGGAGAATGAAGAGGAAGCTCTTGGTGAGTACCATTTAAATGGAGTACAGGTGGTTTCTTATTGCCGAATCCGCTACACATCCAGCATGGATATGGGACGTACAGAACGTCAGAGACGAGTGATCGGTCTTATGGTGGACAAAGCAAAGAAGGCAGGAATTACCACTATTTTTGACATCATGGATAAAGTATTTCCTATGATCACTACATCTGTAACCAAGACAGAGCTTCTGAATATGATTCCAAGTCTGATGGGATATAGTATATGTGATACTACCGGTTTTCCGACGAAATATAAGTTCGCTGACGTTAAGAATGCAAGCATGGTAATTGCAGATACGCTGGAGGATAATGTTAAGGAGCTGCACAAGTTCCTGTATGGTGCAGATGAGAATTATCAGCCATCCCAGAACATTATTGATGCCAACTCCAAGATCATTGAGCTTGTAGGCGGCGAGGATACGCTGGTGGATCAGGCACCGGATATCAGCGATGATGATACTTCGTCAGATATTGTATGGCAGGGCGATGGAAGCGGAAATTACGATTATAATGATTACAGCAATGACTATAGTGACGATTACAGCAATGACTATAGCGATGATTACAGTAATGATTATAATGATTATGACAGCGATTATAATTAAGACAGCAGCTTTGATGGCGGAAGCGGATATTGTTTAAACGGTTCCAGGGACTATTCGGTAAGGAATGGTCCCTTTTTTCAGCTTGATAGTTAGGAGAAATAATAATGGAAAGAGTAGATGTGATGATTCCCGCATATCATCCGGGAGAGGAGTTTGCAAAGCTTCTGGATGCACTTTGCAGACAAAGCTATCCCATAGAAAATATTATTGTAATGAACACAGAAAAAAATTTCTGGAATCCTCAGTGGGAGGATTTTTACCCAAAGTTAAAAGTAACCCATTTAAAAAAAGAAGACTTTGATCATGGCGGTACCAGACGGGCAGCGGCAAAGCTTTCAAATGCAGAAATTATGGTATTTATGACCCAGGACGCAATTCCGGCTGATGAGCATCTGATCAGAAACCTGGTTCATCCACTGCTGGCAGATCCAAAGGTTGGTGCAGCTTACGCCAGACAGCTGGCAAGACCGGATTGTGCTTATCTGGAAAAATATACCCGCAGCTTTAACTATCCGGAAAAATCCTCTGTGAAATGGGAAAAGGACACAGGCAGATATGGAATCAAAACCTATTTCTGTTCCAATGTGTGCGCTGCATATAAGAAGGACATTTATGAAGAAACAGGTGGCTTTACAGATCATGCAATCTTTAATGAGGACATGATTTATGCCGGAATGATGGCCAAGAAAGGCTTTGGAATTGCTTATGCAGCAGATGCCTGTGTGATTCATTCCCATAATTATTCCTGCAGTCAGCAGTTTCATCGTAACTTTGACCTTGGAGTTTCTCAGGCAGAGCATCCGGAAATCTTTGAGGGTGTTCCCTCAGAAGGAGAGGGACTGCGCCTTGTAAAGAAAAGCTTTGTTTATTTGATAAAAACAGGACATATATGGCTGATTCCTGGTTTAATTGCACAGAGCGGCTTTAAATATGCAGGATACTTCCTTGGAAAAAGATACGGAAAACTGCCGAAAAAAATGATTCTTTTTTGCACAATGAATCATGAATACTGGAATAGAAAAGAAGAAAAATAGAGTGTTTGTTTCTGTCACCTTTTCTTAAAGAATCTATCACAATTTCAACACAATTGCTTGCTAAACTTATACCATAAATATAGGAGAATGTTACGATTTAACATAGAAGGGAGCAAAACATGAGTGATGAATGGAAGTGGGGACAGGATCCGGAGACTACGGATGACGCGTCCCGGCAGTCAGATGCAGATGTATCCGGACAGGCTGTGTCTGATGCGCAGACAGCCCCCGAAGAAGATACTAATGAGAATGTAACCTATCATTTCAAATATACGAGAAGCAGTGATTCGACTGGCGCAGATAATGGTAATTATTATGCTTCCCGCAATTACAGGGAAGAGGCTTCTGATAACAGTGCCGATCCTTCCTCTGATAAAGCTGATAAAGCTGATGAAGTACCTAAATATGCACATTATCAGGTGGATGAACAGAAGCAGCCGGAAGAAGAGAGCACAAAGCATAGGAAGCATCGTGAAAAGAAAGCATCTTCTTTTGGAAAAAAAACAGGAAATACGATTACTATGGCAGTCGTCTTCGGATTGGTGGCAGGCCTGGTTTTTCAGGCTGTAAATGTGGTATCTGATAAGTATTTTAAGAAAGATTCTGCTGCATCGGTAGGCGCTGCTCAGACACTTGTAGCATCAGCGGAATCAGATGAAAACAGTCAGGCTATTGAGGAAGATACAAGTGCCAAAGAGGTGGCAGATGAAAAAGGACCTGTAGCCGGTGTGGCACAGGCAGCCATGCCATCTGTTGTGGCAATCACTTCTGTCAGTATGCAGGAGATCCGCAGCTTCTTCGGCTATGGAATGGAATATCCAAGTACAGGAAGCGGTTCCGGAATCATTGTAGGAGAAAACGATGACGAGCTTCTTATTGCTACTAACAATCATGTGGTAGAGGGTGCAACTACATTAAGTGTATGCTTTATTGGAGATGATGTGGTAAATGCAGAGCAGGAAACAGAGAATTATGTGACCAGCAATGGTGATCTGAATATTGACGGGGCTGTTTCTGCAAAGATTAAAGGAACTGATGAAGACACGGATCTGGCAGTGATCGCAGTAAATAAAAGTGATATCCCGGAAGAAACCATGAATCAGATTAAAATTGCACAGCTTGGAAACTCAGACGATTTGGTTGTAGGGGAGCAGGTTGTTGCCATTGGAAATGCACTTGGTTACGGACAAACTGTGACTTCAGGCTGGGTAAGCGCATTAGAGCGTACTGTACATTCAGATTCCAATACCTATGAAGACCTGATACAGACAGATGCGGCTATTAATCCGGGAAACAGCGGAGGTGCTCTTCTGAATATGCAAGGCGAGCTGATTGGAATTAACTGTGCCAAAATAGCATCAAGCAGTGTGGAAGGTACCGGATATGCCATTCCGATTTCCAAAGCACAGCCAATTCTGGAAGAGCTTATGAACCGTAAAACAAGAGATAAGGTCTCAGATCAGTCAAAGGCAGGCTATCTGGGCATAAAGTTTGCTGATCTTTCCAGAGAAGCGATTCAGATGTACAATATGCCGGCGGGCGCATTTGTAATGGCTGTTGTTTCCGGCGGTGCGGCAGACAATGCAGGAATCCAGAAGAGTGATATTATCACCAAGCTGGATGGACAGAAGGTTTCTAGCAAGGCGGATATTAATGACAGGCTCCAGTATTATACAGCAGGAGAAGAAATTGAAGTAGAGGTAGCGCGGCTAAATGACGGAGAATATGCTGAATCCACAATTACAGTCACATTAGGTGCAAGACCGGATGGAAATCAGTAATGATAAGGGGAGCTTTTGGCTCTCCTTTTGTTTATAAAAAGTTAATTTCTAAAACCGATAAAAATATGCTACAATAAAAACGATACTAAAGCGTGTTTGAAATAAAAGTAAGAATAAGCAACAGGAAAGGAATAATTATGACAGATCATTTTGACGATGAAAAAGATGAGATTATCGATGGAGATATAACAGAGGCAGCTGATGGCACTGATCAGGATGACAGCGAATATGAGAAATTCTGCTTTCTCTGTCATCGACCGGAGAGCCAGGCTGGCAAGATGATCGAACTGCCTAATAATATACATATCTGCAACGATTGTATGCAGAAGAGCTTTGACACTATGACCCAGCAGATGAATAATGGACTGAACCTGAATGATCTTCTGAATATGCCGAATGTAAGCATGATCAATCTGGGAAGCCTTCAGGATGCCATTCCCCGTCCGAAGAAAATAAAGAAGAAAAAGGAGGCTGCCAAGCCAGCCATTGACCTTAAGAAGATTCCGGCACCTCACAAGATCAAGGCAAGCCTTGATGAATATGTAATCGGACAGGAGCGCGCCAAGAAGGTAATGTCTGTTGCTGTTTATAACCATTATAAACGTGTTGCTACAGATACTATGGATGAAATTGAGATCGAGAAGTCTAACATGCTTATGATCGGACCTACAGGCAGCGGTAAAACCTATCTGGTGAAAACTCTCGCCAGACTTCTGGATGTGCCGCTTGCTATTGCAGATGCCACTTCGCTTACAGAGGCTGGCTATATCGGTGACGATATTGAGAGTGTGGTTTCCAAGCTTCTCGCAGCGGCAGACAATGATGTAGAAAAAGCGGAACATGGCATTATCTTTATTGATGAGATTGATAAGCTTGCCAAGAAGAAAAATACCAATCAGCGAGATGTAAGCGGTGAGGCTGTACAGCAGGGACTTTTGAAGCTCCTTGAGGGAAGCGAGGTGGAGGTTCCGGTAGGTGCCAACAGCAAGAATGCGATGGTTCCTATGGTCACTGTGAACACGAAGAATATTCTGTTTATTTGCGGAGGCGCTTTCCCGGATCTGGAGAATATCATTAAGGAGAGACTGAATAAGCAGGCATCCATCGGTTTTTATGCAGATCTTAAGGATAAATATGACAACGATCCTCATATTCTGGAGAAGGTAACTGTAGATGATATTCGTGCGTTTGGCATGATTCCTGAGTTTATCGGACGTCTTCCGATTATCTATACTCTGAACGGACTGAATGAGGATATGCTGGTACAGATTCTTAAGGAGCCTAAGAATGCGATTCTGAAGCAGTATCAGAAGCTTCTTGCATTAGATGAGGTAAAGCTGGATTATGAAGAAGAAGCCCTTCATGCTATTGCAGCTAAAGCTCTGGAGAAGCATACAGGTGCCAGAGGACTGCGCGCTATCCTGGAAGAGTATATGCTGGATATCATGTATGAGATTCCAAAGGATGACAGCATTGGACAGGTGATTATTACAAGAGAATATATTGAAGGTACCGGAGGACCGAGAATCCTGCTCCGAGGTCAGGAAATCCCGCTTCTCTCAGTACAGTAAATCCGCAGCTAATTTTGGCTGCCTGCACAGGTAACATGTGGTCAACACTTTTTATAAATAAAGGAGATGGCAAAATGGCACGTGATTTTTTTGATGAATTAAGTGACACGATAACAAGAACAACGAAGGACTTCAGTAAAAAAGCAAGTCAGATCTATGAGACACAGAAGATCAAAAGTAAAATTGCCAGTGAAGAGCAGATGGTGCAGAAGCTGAAGGCTGATATTGGAAACGTAATCTTTGAGAAATACAAGGATGGTACAGAGGTAGAAGATGGACTGAAGGGATTCTGCGAAGAAATTCAGCAGCATTTGCAGATTATTGCAGGATATAAGGATGCGGCAGCTGATTTAAAGGGGCAGAAAATCTGTCCTGCATGTGGCAAGTCTATTGACAGAAGTGCAGCATTTTGTTCCCTTTGTGGTTCTCCATGTCCGAACCCTGAGCCTGAAGCAACAGAGGGAGAGGTTGTAGATTCCAGGACAGAGGAGCCGGTAGAAGCGGAGGAAGGGATGCCAGAAGAAGCATCAGACGAACACATAGAGACAGTAGAAGAGAGCGAGACAGAACCTGAAAATGCTTCTGCCAAAGAAGAAGCAGAAGCTTCTGAGACCTGTGATGAAAAAATGGAAGATGCCGAGGAGAAGTGAGTATGCTTTCACTGAGTATTGCAGGAGGAATTTTTCTGCTGGATCACAAAATTAAGGAGCATGTAGACAGTACCAGGCTTCAGGGAAGCCGCGAGGAAGTACTTGGAGGCAGAGTGATCCTTCGAAACTGTCACAACAAGAACATGGTGTTTGGAAAAATAAAGCTTGATGAGGAAAGCTGTCGTGAGCTTTCCTTAGCAGGTCTTGGCTGTGTGCTGGGGGAATACTGGCATGAGCTTATTCATGGCCGCAGGCTTGGAAGAATGGGACTTGCTATGGTTCTTGGAGGCGGTATGTCGAATTACATGGACCGCAGAAATAAGGGCTATGTTACAGATTATATCAGTTTTAATGTAAAGAACAAGGATATGCGCAGGATGGTATTTAACCTTTCGGATTTTTGCATCGCCGCCGGTACTGCGCTGTGGGCGGTATCTAACCTGCTTCCTGACAAAAAGAGAAAAAAAGAAAACATATAAACATAAAGAGACATCTCCTTTGAAAGAAGATGTCTCTTTGTGTTTTGCAGGACGCGAGCCTTGACGCTGTTTCTGCTTCTCTGAGTCTCACGTTTTCCTGGAGGGCCGGGATGCAGGATAAGGACGCTTTATATCAGTACGTCCAAGCAGATAATCCACACTTACCTTGTAGAAGTCAGCAATCCGGCATAATTGTTCAAGAGGAACGCTCCGTTCCCCTCTTTCATATCGCGAGTAAGTGCGCTGATTCACATTCAGATAGTGTGCCATATATGTCTGCGTCAGATCATGATCCTCCCGAAGCTCTCTGATTCTTTTGTACGTCATATTTCATTTCTCTGGTGTAAAAGTATAGACCTGGCCGTCTGTATATGGCCATCCTTCTTATTATAAATTGCAGTTTCATCTGACACCTTAAAAAGACCAAAATGGACTAACAATATAAATTCAAAATTTTTTAAATTTTTTTGAAAATTAGTGTTGACATTTAAGTGAATGTGTTGTATTATAATCAAGCAGTCGCGAGAAAGCGATTGAAACATAAGAAATGCAGGAGTGGCGGAATTGGC
>CAKRKL010000008.1 GCA_934358405.1 uncultured Blautia sp. | reverse complement strand
CAGAATCCACACTTCTCCTATTACACCCGCGAACTAAGTCACGCGCTGCTGTGCAATATGAACCCGAGCCGCATCTATATGCGCTGAGGTGAGAGTGAACTCTGCTTTCTTTTCATCACGTACTGTTGAATGATATCATGCCTTTTCATGAAAGTCAAGATATTTTTCTTAATTTTTCACATATTTTTTATTCCAAATAATGTAAGGAGCAACAGGTATATTTTTAATAATTCCGGAAAAACTAAAAATGTTTCATAACACAATCATTACTATCAGGAGGCAAACTATGACTATTTTAAAATGTTCCGCAACAACCTGTGCCTACAACGAGGATATGCTCTGTTCCAGAGGAGAAATCGATATGATGGGGGAAAGTGCCCACAGTGCTGAAGAAACCTGCTGCGGCAGTTTTCGGGAAAAAAGCCAGGGTACTATGAACAGTGCCAAAAATGGCTGTGGCTGCGAGACCATCCAGATTGACTGTAAAGCCTGCGGCTGCACCTACAATGACAAGTGTAAATGTACTGCCGCTTCCATTAATGTAGATGGAAATGATGCCAGAAAATGTGATGAAACAAAGTGCAGCACCTTCCAGTGTGAATGCTGAACGCAGTAGTTCAGATTTCCTGCTGCCGATAAAAAGGCCTCCGCACATACATGCGGAGGTCTTTTGTCTGCAATAAATTATCTGTTTCTTAAGAAATCCGGAATCTGGATATCTTTCTTCTGAACAGTGCTGGATGGAGTCTTGGCTGTGAATGGTGTAGCATTCATAGTAGGCATGCTAAAGCTCGGCATGTTCAGGTTCACACCAGCAGATGCTGTAGTGGAAGCCGGTCTCTTATTGGCAAATACAGAATTGCTTGCCTTATTTCCGAATGGATTGCTTGCCTGCGCATTGTCAGTAAGACCGGTAGCAATAACTGTGATTCTTGCATAATCAGCAACAGAGTCATCATACATAGCACCAAAGATGATATTTGCGTCTTCGCCAGTAAGCTCCTGTACATAGCTTGCTGCGTCGTTTGCATCCATAAGGGAGATATCACCGGAAATATTGATGATAACATGTGTAGCGCCCTTAATAGTAGTCTCAAGAAGCGGTGAAGAAACAGCCTGCTGAACAGCTTCCATAGCCTTGTCATCACCTCTTGCCTCACCAATACCGATATGAGCAATGCCCTTATCTGTCATAACAGTCTGAACATCAGCAAAGTCAAGGTTAATAAGAGCCGGCAGATTGATTAGGTCTGTAATGCCCTGAACTGCCTGCTGCAGAACCTCATCTGCCTTTCTCAGTGCCTCCGGCATAGTTGTACGGCGATCAACGATCTCCAGTAATTTATCATTCGGGATAACGATCAGTGTATCAACAGCTTTCTTCAGGTTCTCAATACCTGCAAGAGCATTATTCATACGTGTCTTCGCTTCAAAACGGAAAGGCTTAGTCACAACACCTACAGTGAGGATACCCATTTCCTTGGCTGCTGCTGCGATAACCGGTGCAGCACCTGTACCGGTTCCACCGCCCATACCGCAGGTAACGAATACCATATCAGCACCTTCGATGATCTGCTTTACTTCCTCAATGCTTTCTTCTGCTGCTTTCTGTCCAACCTCAGGCTGTGCTCCTGCACCAAGACCTTTGGTAATCTTCTCACCGATCTGAAGTACAGTTGGAGCTTTACACAGAGTCAGAGCCTGCTTATCTGTATTCACTCCTACAAACTCTACCCCGCCGATGGCTTCTTCAACCATTCTGTTAACTGCGTTATTTCCGGCGCCGCCTACTCCGATTACAATAATCTTTGCAGAGGATTCCGCCTCATTTGACATTATCTCTAACAATGTACTTCCTCCTTTATTTCTATCTTATATCCTTTATCTTTAATCTCAGTTAATATACATACCAAGCTGCATATAGATATATCATATATTTTTTTTAGGAATTTATCAACCACTAATTTTGTTTTTTTACACTTTTTCTCGAAAATTGTGGATTATTCTTCATCGTCACTGGTTTCATTTGGATTTGGTCCCACATAATTTCCATCCTTGTCAAGCTGTCCGTATCCGGTATAGCTTCCGTCTTCCATATAGCCCCCAAGCCAGGAGCCATTGGCTGCAATGCTCTCCTCGGTTGGCTTCGGACCAACATAATTCATATTTTGGTCATACTCACCCTCACCAGTATAATCCCCCTCTTCGTCATAACCGCCATGCCAGTTTGCAAGGGCATTTTCATAAGCACTGGAAGAATCTGTACTTACTGACGCCTCTTCCTCATCAGCATCTCTTTCAAAGGTAATCGTCTTGGAAGTATCATTAACATTCTCAAGATGAAGAATTCCCTTCTCACCGGAAAGCTTAGGAAGAATTGCACTTACACGGATCATTTTATCTTCCAGATACTCGTCCTTTCCAAGCATAACCCTTATATCACCATAAGTCAGCGTAATCTGATAGCTATTATCAAACTCTATATGATCCGGAATCACATCATTTTTCTGAAAAATAGTAGATAACGCCACTGCGGTTGTCAAAACGGAGCTCCCTTTGATAGGAAGCTTCTCGCCTTCGATCACATGACTTACTTCAATTCCATCAAAAAACGGAACCTGCTCGTCCCTCGTATGAGAGCTTTCAACAAAAATACCATTACGGTCAAAATATACGTAGCTATCCAGATAAGGAATACAGCCAACTGTTTTCTTCTCCCTTACGCTGATACAGATACTGTTATGCGAAAGGCGTGTAATGTTAAAGCCCTCTACAAAGGGTATATTCTCCACATCAACCCTGGAATGGAGCAGCACTGCAAGAACAGAATTATCTGTAAATGCACCCTGCAAAGCCATGCTTTTCACTTCCTCATCAGAATAACGGGTAGTCCCCATTACTTCCACTTCACTTACATGAAAATAAGAAAAGAAAAAAATCAGACCTGCCAGCAAAACTGCTCCCAGGGTGCCAAAAATGATTTTCTTATGTTTTTTACCGATCAACTTTTTTTTGAATAATTTCATAATATGGTTATTCCTGTATCCTTTTCACTGACGCACCTAACTGATTAAGATCCTGGCAAATATGCTCATATCCTCTTTGCACAAAGGAATATCCATCCAGCACAGTGGTTCCAGACGCAAAAAGTGCTGCCAGTATCAGTGCAGCACCGCCTCTTAATTCCTGTGCCCTTACAAAGGTTCCAAAAAGCGGCCTTCCTCCCTGAAGCAGTGCATCCCTTCCCTGTATCCGGATATCTGCGCCCATACGCACAAGCTCTAAAGCGGCCTTATATCGTTCTTCAAAAATTGCTTCCCGAATACAGCTTTTACCTTCCACTGTGATCAGAACGGACATCAAGGGTGACTGCAGATCTGTAGGAAAACCCGGGTAAGCTCCGGTTTCCAGAAACTCTATAGGATTGTGAACATTTTTTCCATTGACTAATAGTTTACCACTGTTACCTTTATATTGTCCACCCATTTTCCGATATACTTCCAGAAAGGAGTCAAGTTCCCCCTCCGGCCAGTTGACAAGCGTAATCTCACTTCTTGTAATTGCGGCTGCAGAGATATAGGTTCCTGCCACGATCCGATCAGGCGGCACCACAATGCACCCTTTGCTTAGGTTTTCTACTCCCTGGATATAAATCTTCCCGGTACCATCTCCGGTAATCTTTGCTCCCATAGTACGAAGATACCTGCAAAGCCAGCTTATTTCCGGCTCACAGGCACAATTTTCCAGTATGGTTTCCCCCTGCGCCAGTACTGCCCCCAGAATTCCCTGCTGAGTAGCTCCTACGCTTTTTTTCGGAAAAGAGACCTTTGTGCCCTTCAGTTTTGCACATGTAGCTGTCAGATTTCCTTCCTCATCCAGAATCCTGGCGCCAAGACTTCGAAGAACCAGAAGATGCATATCAATCGGACGTTTTCCGATCACACAGCCGCCGGGATAACCAAGGCTTCCTTTTCCGTTTCTTGCAAGAAGTGCTCCAAGCAGAATCACAGAAGACCGCATTCTCCCAGTAAAAGTAAAAGGGACTTCTGTCTTGTCTGCTGCTGTACAGTCCAGATACAGATCATGATCCTCCCACCAGGTTACAGCACCCAGCTTCTGAAGAATTTCTTCCATACAAAATACATCAGCAATCCTCGGACAGCCTTTCAGAACACTTACACCTCTGTGCAAAAGAGAAGCCGCCATCATAGGCAATGCCGCATTTTTTGACCCCTGTATCCGAATATTCCCCTTCAGCTGGTGTCCCCCTTCAATGAAAATCCGGTCATTCAAGCCATTCACTCCCAAAAGGCCTCTTACCTTTTATTATATGCACGTTTTCTTATCCGGTGATTATCAGAAGATACCACTTTCCTGGAAATTGCTTCTTTATTTTTTCTGCTTACACTTAATGCCAAGCCCATTTCTCCAAGAAGAAATACTACGGATGTTCCTCCGTAGCTTACAAAAGGAAGGGTAATTCCTGTATTTGGAATTGTATTTGTAACTACTGCTATATTCAGCACTACCTGAATTGCCATATGGCTCATAATTCCTCCACAAATCAGCGCACCTTCAAGATCCCGGCAATGAAGAGCAATCACACACAGGCGCCACAGAAGCAAACCGAAGCTTATGATCAGTACAAATGCTCCTGTCAACCCCAGCTCCTCACAGATAATGGAAAAAATCATATCATTTTGAGCTTCCGGTACAAAACCAAGCTTCTGAATACTGCTGCCGAACCCCCTGCCGAAAATCCCGCCGCTGCCAATTGCATAAAGTCCCTGTATAGTCTGAAATCCCTTCTCATATTTCTCAGGCTCTCTCCAGATTGCCAGCCTTTCCAAGCGATAGCTTTCAGCAGCCAGGAAAAGAGCAATCATTATGATACCTGCTGCACCCATTCCAATAAACCTTGCATATCCCGGATCTGATACAAAAATCAGCACTACACCAATTCCAAGTATAATGATTGCCGTGCTTAGATTATTGGAACCAACAAGGCCAACGATTGGAAGCAGAGTCAGCATTGTCTTACACATGAACCAGAAGCCAGCTGTCTTTTTTTTACTTTTGACGATCTGCCAGGTTAAAAACAGAATCACTGCCACCTTTGCAAACTCAGAAGGCTGAAAAGAAAGAGGTCCCAGATTCAGCCATCGCCTGGAACCATTAATTTCCTGTCCCACAAGCAGTACTGCAGTAGAAAGTATCATAGACAGAAGATAGGCTGCCGGTGCCAGATCCACCAAAAAATGATAGTCCATTTCTGCTACTATGTACATAACCATAAGCCCAAGAGAAGTTGCAAACAGCTGCTTTTTAAAATAATAGGCAGAGTCGCCAAAGCGTACCCTGCCATTATATTCACTGATGGAAAACAGCATGACCAGTCCAAACACTGCCAGAAGCAGCACCAGAATCAAAAGAACCGTATCTGTTTTCATTTTTGGATTTTTTTCCCGGATCATAGCCTGCTCCTGAGGTCTGCCTTATTTAACTATATGCCAGACAATCAAAAGCTATGCGATCTGTCGGTGCCTTGCTCTACAAAGCTCTTACATATTCCTTAAACCGTTCGCCTCTCTGCTCATAATTATCAAACTGTCCCCAGCTTGCACAGGCAGGTGACAACAAAACTGCATCTCCGGCATTTGCCTTATCTGCGCATACCTGAACTGCTTCCTTGAGATCCTCGCACAAAATAATGTTATGGAAACCATTTTTCTCGGCTGCTTCTTTGATTTTTTCCTTAGTCTGACCGATCAGAACCAGGTATCTCACCTTGCCGTCAAAAGCCTGAATCCACTCATCATAGCTGGACTCCTTGTCGTAACCGCCGCCGATAAGAAGAGTCGGGCGATTCATTGCCTGGATTCCCTTAATGGCTGCATCCGGATTCGTTCCCTTGGAATCATTGTAATAAGCTACACCATTTTTCTCTGTAACATATTCAATTCTGTGCTCAACAGCTGTAAACTCACAGATGCTCTTGCGAATGCTGTCCATATCAACACCTGCATAATACGCCATGGCAACTGCGGCCATTACATTTTCGAAATTATGGATACCCAGAAGCTTCAGATCACCAGTCTTCACCACCGGAATCTCCTCATTCTCTGTACAGAGAATGATCTGGTCTCCTTCAAGGAAAATGCCCTGCTCAAGTCTTCTTGCGCTGGAAAAATATACAGTCTTAGGCACAATATGTTTCCCGAATTCGCGAAGAACTTCATCTTCATAGTTAAGTACGCACACATCAGCCGGTCCCTGGTTACTGGTGATCAGCTCTTTCACACGGATATACTCTTCCATAGTGTGATGGCGGTTCAAATGATCCTCTGTAATATTCAGGATTGCGCTTACCTTAGGTGCAAATTTGGAGATGGTTTCAAGCTGAAAGCTGCTGATTTCTGCGACAGTAATTGTATCCTCTTTCATCTCCAGCGCCTTGGAGGTATATGGGGTACCAATGTTTCCCACAACAAAAACAGAATCTCTGGCATCCTTCATGATCTTTCCAAGAAGAGCGGTTGTAGTTGTTTTTCCATTGGTTCCAGTAATAGCAAGAACCTCTCCCTTTCCGGTTTCGTATGCAAGCTCAACCTCACCCCACACAGGAAGACCTTGTTCGTAAAAGCTCTTCACAATAGGAAGATCCGTAGGAACACCGGGACTTAATACTACCAGATCAAGATTCTCCCTTACTGCCTGTGGAAGCTCTCCTGCATAAATCTGAAGATCATATTTGCCATTGGTTTTATGTAATACACTTTCTTTATCCAGATCTGCTTTTCCATCATAAAGAATCGGGCAGGCACCTACTGCATCCAAAAGATCCGCTGCACCAATACCACTTTTACCGGCTCCGAAAACCAGAACCTTTTTTCCTTTTAATTCCATAATAAAATTCCTCCTTAATGCCTTACAGGGCTAAAAGACCGATCAGGCACATAATTGCAGTCACAATGGTAAATACTGCAACTACACGAGCTTCGGACCATCCGCAAAGCTCAAAATGATGGTGGATTGGCGCCATTTTAAAAATACGCTTGCCATGTGTAGCCTTAAAGTATGTTACCTGGATCATAACGGACAGCACCTCAACCAGGTAAATCAGTCCTACGATCAGTATGAATAACGGCATCTGAAGCATATACGCCACACCAGCCACAAATCCTCCAAGAGCCAGTGATCCTGTATCTCCCATAAACACGCTTGCAGGATATACATTATAAAGCAGAAATCCCATCAGTCCTCCAATAACCGCACAGGTAACAGGCTCAATTCCGGACTGTGTTCCTATAGATACTACTGTAAAAAATACTGCTACGATCAAAGTGACACTGGTTGCAAGACCGTCAACGCCATCTGTGAAGTTTACACCATTGACTGTCCCGATAACTGCGAAAAACAGCACCGGAACAGCAAGCCATCCAAGATTCAGATAGTGGCCGCCCCAGAAAGGAATGCGCATAGTCAGGGACACATCTGTATATTTCATCAGGTAAAAAGTAAAGATACCGGTTACAACTACCTGAAGCAGAAACTTCTGCCATGGAAGCAGTCCGTCCGATCTTCGAAGTACAACCTTCAGGTAATCATCCAGAAATCCGATCAATCCGAAGCCTAATGTCAGGAACAGTACCGGAATGATCTTCGGGTAATCTTTTACATAAAACAATGAAGTAATAATCGTGGATATCAGAAAAATCACGCCGCCCATAGTCGGGGTTCCGGCTTTTTTCAGATGGGACTGTACGCCCTCTGTACGCTCTGTCTGTCCCATTTTCAATTTCCGCAGAAACGGAATGATAACAGGTCCTAATACTGCACTGATTGCAAAAGAAATCAGCACCGGGATCACAATATGAAATTCCATCCTCACACCTCTTTAATTCTTTCGTTTTTCATTTTTTATTTGGCAACTTATAGTATAAAGCTTTTCCTTTTATTAATCAACCCATAGGTTGCTTTTCCCCCATAAAACTGCCTCAAAAATGTTCTTTATCACAGGTGCGGCAATGGTTCCTCCGTAATAAACGCCCTGTGGATCATGAATAATGCACAGTCCTAAAATTTTAGGATTTTTTGCCGGCATAAAGCCAAGGAAGGAGGAAATGTAGCGATTTGCACTTCTTGGCAAGGTCTGAGATGTAGCAGTCTTTCCTCCCACTGTGCAGCCTTCAATCTGCGCATTTCTCCCTGATCCCTCTGACACCACCTTTTCCAGAATCCCACGTACAGTTTCGGAAGTTTTTTCGGAAACAATACCTTCCTCCACCGGATATTCCAGCTTTCTGCCGCTGACCCCGTCTGCACCAAGCACTGCTACTCCAAAATGCGGCGTAATCCTTTTTCCACCGTTGATCAGAGAGCTTACCGTTGTTGCAAGCTGAATAGGAGTAATCTGAAAGGACTGGCCAAAAGCTACTGTTGCCAGTTCCACATTTCCCATATTTTCCATTTTATGCATAATGGTTCCGGCTTCACCAGGCAGATCCACTCCTGTTTTCTTTTTTAACCCAAACCTTTCAAAATAATGATAATAATTTTCCACGCCAAGGCGCAGTCCCACCTCAATGAACACCGGGTTACAGGAATTCTGTGCCCCCTCAACAAAATTCTGAGAGCCATGTCCTGTTCTTCTGGCACAATGGATCCGACGGTCATCCACTACTTTATATCCCGGGCAGTAAAATTGATCATTTACAGAAACCACTCCGGCTTCCAGTCCCGCAGACATTGTAATAATCTTAAAAGTAGAGCCTGGTTCATAGGTATCATTCAGGCAGGGATTCCGCCACATCTGATTCAAAAGCTCCTGTTTTTCCTTCTGGCTTATTTTGGATGTATCGGTCTTTGTATTCAGGGTAAAGGGTGCATTCAGATCAAATTCCGGTACATTTACACAGGCATAGATTTCTCCGTTTTGAGGATTCATAAGCAATATGGATACACGGGCTGCTTGTTTTTCTTCCATCACCTTAAGGGCTGCCTGTTGGGCATACTGCTGAATATCCACATCCAGACTAAGCTTCAGGTTTTCGCCTGGGATGGGATCTTTTCTGCTTTCTCCAATCTGGTCAATTTCCACGCCTCTCGCATCTGTGGTAGTCAGGATTTTCCCATCTTCTCCTTTCAGGATATCCTCATACTTTACTTCAAGCCCTATAATGCCCTGATTATCAGCTCCTGTAAAGCCCAGAACCTTAGATGCAAGAGAACCATAAGGATAATATCTTTTGTAATCCTCGTCCACCTTTACTCCATCAAGTCCATAATCACGGACAGTATCTCCAACAGACTTATCCACGTTTGTTTTGATCTTTTCAATGGAAGACACCTTTTCCACTCTTTTTCGCACGGTTTTGGTATCCATACCGAGTACCTTTGCAAGGACCTGGATTACTTTCTCCGGATCCTTAATCTGGCTGTGTATTACGGAAATAGTGCAAACAGTCTTATTATCTGCCAGCACACGGCCATTGGCATCCAGTATCTGTCCTCTTGCAGCTTTGATATCCCTTTCTCTTTCATGAAGATCCTGTGCTTTGCTGTAATAATAATCAGATTGAAATCCCATCAGGTATACCAGTCTTCCCATTAGTCCCAGCATGAATACAGCACATAGTAAAAACACCAGCCATATTTTTTTTCTGTGAAAAGTCATTGCTTTTTTCATAAAAAATCCCCCGGTGAAAGCTGTCACAAATAATATATGACAGTTCCCGCCAGGGGTATGTCTGATCAGTCAAGGCCTGCTTCTTCGTTGGTCAGTCCTTCACTTTCCATATTGTTATCTTCAATAGGGTCTGTATCATCTTCCGGTGGTCCTGGTACATTGGTATCAGAAATTGCTTCCGGCAGCACTGTACCGGCCGAGCCTGTATAGTTATCACCTGTTCCGTATAAATTATCGGACTTTATATACTCTCCGTTTTCATTCATCTGGTAGCTTCCATCCGAATTCAGAAGATAACCATTTTCATCAATACGATTGCCATCCCAGTCAATACGGTTTCCATTTCCGTCCACAAGATTCCCGTTTTCATCGATCTGACTGTCAGAAAGATTGTTTACATGTCCGCTAAACTTCTCCCACAGCTCTGTCTCCGGAATTGTTCCATCTGTTGACTCATCCGGCTGGATATTCATATACGGAAGAAGCTCGGAAAGAATAGCCTGTGCCACATACTGTGGATAAATACTGCTTGCCTGATCCTCCACATTCGGCTCATCGATTACTACATAGATCAGTACCTGCGGAGTATCTACCGGTGCGAATCCAATAAAGGAAACTACATATTTACCATTTCCTCGAGGGAATTTCTCGGCTGTTCCGGTCTTACCGCCGGAGCTGTATCCCTGTACCTTGGAAGTCATACTGGTTCCCTGTTCTACACTGGCCTGCATATAGCTGCGGATATCTGCAGAAATGCTCTCAGAAATTGTCTGCTTCTGGAGCAGCGGGCTGATTGTTCTTACTGTAGCTCCACTTGCATCCTTGATCTTGGTAACAAGATGAGGCTGATAATAGTAGCCGCCATTAATTACCGAACACATGGCATTGATTTCCTGGATCATAGTACAGCTAAAGCCCTGACCAAATGCGGAACACGCAAGCTCCGTTTCTTTCATTGTCTCAATGGTATGCATAATTCCATAGCCTTCATTCGGAAGATCGATTCCGGTTCTGCTTCCGAAATTAAAGGTGCTCTGGGCTTTCAAAAAATTCTCAGCTCCCATTGCTGCGCCAATCTGCATCATGGCATCATTACAGGAATTGGCAATAACCTCTGCAAGAGTTTCCATGCCATGACCGTAAATATTGGCACACTTAATGGTGGTCATATTTCCTTCCACACCAAAATTCTGAAAGCCATCGCAGTAGAAGGTGTCACTTGATGAAATCTTTCCCTGCTCCAATGCTGCCGCCATGACAATAGGCTTCACAACTGAACCTGGCTCAAAAATGTCTGTAACACAGTAGTTATTCCACATATCGCTTAAAGCGTCCATGGTTTCTGCATCTTTCATGGTACTTATTTCTTCTTTTGAATATAAAGAGGAAAGATCACGAGGATCATTCAGATCATAGCGATCTCCACTGTCCATTGCCAGAATTTCTCCATTAGACGGATTCTCTACGATCACTCCAATATTCTTGCAGCCTGTGGATTCCTTAAAAGCAGTGACCCATTTTTCCACAATCTGCTGTATACCAAGATCCAGGCTGGTTTCCAGGTTATTGCCATTGCTTGCCTCAATAATAGTCTGCTCCACAGTGGAATCATCATTGAGATAGCCATACTGACGTCCGTCTATTCCTACCAAAGTGCTGTTGTAATAGCCTTCCAGTCCATAATCTGCAGTATCTCTGGAAAAAGTAAAGCCAATCGTATCACAGGCAAGCTCATTATAAGGATATACCCTCTGGTAGTCCTCCTCAAACCAGACACCCTTCACATTTTTTCGTTCCTTGATCTCAGCCTCAGTCATTTCTTCTGTGTCAGAAAGATTGCAGTATTCTTCAAAAGCTTTCTGCTGATCCATGGTGGCAGCCTTTTTGACCACCTGATACTGACTTTCCCGGGTTTCCTCGCTGGTCAGTGCTTCTCTGACTTTATCTTCCTCTGCTCCCAGAATATCCACCAGTGCACGGATAGTAGGTTCCACATAATCCGCATCTGAGTTTGTCGTCTTGCAGTCTAAGATTACATTATATACCTTGTTGCTGATTGCCAGAAGGTTTCCGTTTCGGTCGGAAATACTTCCTCGCTTAGCTGGTATGGTACGGTTCTGATATTTTTGCTGTGCCTGGCTCAGCACCTGCTTTTTGTATTTCTCACCACTTTGGAAATTAATATAGGTAATAACTCCCAATAAAATGACTAAAGCTCCCAATACGCATAAAAACAGTATTGACAGCTTATTTTTCATTGTATGATTTATTTTTTTTATAGGTTTTTTCTTTGTTTTTCTTCCTGAAGTACTCAATCAAACACCTGCCTTCATTCCCTTTACTTTCCGGTTACATCCTGATACTGCCGAACAAAGCTGCCGCCCTCTGTAGTATAGGTCTCTGTCTGCTGGTTGCTTGGATATTTCATTCCCAGTCGGCCGATAGCAATTTTCCGTATTCTTTCAAGATCCACACTTGATGTCACCTGACTTTCATACGCATCATTATCTTCCTTTAGTTCAGCCAGCTGAGATTCCAAAGAAGCCACCTGACTTCTTTGACTGGTGCATTCTGTTTTCAAACGTAAATAATTAATACTGCAAAATACGACTACAATGCCAAGCATGCCCAGAAATATGGCAAAATTCCGGTTCATGTTGTTTGCTTTGGCGCGGTTTCGCCGCGCTTCCCTGCTCAGTGACTTTCCCTGACGGGTCAGTTCCTGACCGGGTCGCAGCTCTGGTCTCGCCTGTTTTTTTCTAGCTGAACGCTCTGGCTTACGATATTCCCTTTTTGGAGGGACTTCCTGTACCTTACGCACAGTATTGCCATCAACATACATGCTCTGTGAACTTCTTCTGGAAGTAGTATGTCTGCCTGTCTCCGCCATTTTCTCCCCTTCTTTAAATTTTTCGCTCAAAAATTCTAAGTTTTGCGCTCTTAGAACGTGGGTTTGTTTCCATCTCTTCGTCACTTGGAAGTATTGGCTTCCTGGTGATCACCTTTCCCTTGGACTTCTTCCCGCACACACACACAGGAAAATCCGGAGGGCAGGTACAGGGGTTCTCATTCTTGCGGAAAATCGTCTTGACAATTCTGTCCTCCAGTGAATGGAAGGTAATAATGCATAATCTTCCACCGTCATCCAGAAGATCAATCATCCCGTCAAGGGAGTCCCGAAGAACATCCAGTTCCTTGTTCAGTTCAATACGGATTGCCTGGAAGGTACGCTTGGCAGGATGTCCTCCTGCAGCCTGTATCTTCATAGGAATAGATTCCCGTATAATCTGCGTAAGCTGCCCCGTGGTAGTAATGGGGGCCTGTGCTCTTGCAGCAACAATATGCTTTGCTATATTTTTAGCAAATTTATCTTCACCGTAGTCGCGGATAATGCGATACAGTTCTTTCTCTTCGTAACCATTTACAATGTCACTGGCGGTCTGAGTCTGTCGCTGATCCATACGCATGTCAAGAGGTGCATCTACCCTGTAGGTAAATCCACGCTCTTCATTGTCCAGCTGATATGAGGATACGCCCAGATCCAGCACGATACCATCTACCTTATGAACTCCCCTTGCGGAGAGTTCCTGTACCATGTAACAATAATTGCTGCGAATGATTGTCACCTGATCAAAGGCGGCAAGTCGTTCACTCGCAGCAATTATCGCATCCTGGTCTTGATCTATACCAATAAATCTCCCCTTGGCAGAAAGTTTCCTGCATACCTCTATGGCATGTCCTGCGCCGCCCAAAGTGCCATCCACATAGATTCCATCCGGCTTAATATTAAGCCCGCCAACGGTCTCGTCCAGTAATACAGATTTGTGTTTAAATTCCATTTCCGTCTCCTGTTGGATTTCTGCTCGTTCTATGCTCAGATAACGATACCGATGCTTTCCATGCTTTCAGCAATGCTGTCCATATCGTCAAAATTGCAATTTTCGCTCCATTTCTCTTTGCTCCAGACCTCAACTCTGTTCAGATTACCTGTCAGGACCACGTCCTTTTCCAGACCAGCGAACTCACGTAACGTCTGAGGTACGAGAATTCTCCCCTGCTTGTCCAGTTCACACATGGTAGCTCCAGCTACAAAGAATCGCGAAAAGGCTCTAGCGTTTTTGTTTGTAAGTGGTAATGCTCTAAGCTTCTCTTCAAAGGCCTCCCATTCATCCATAGGATAAATAAAAAGGCAACCATCAAGTCCCTTGGTCAGTACAAATTCTTCTCTTAAGAGTTCCCTGAACTTAGCCGGGATAATCAAACGCCCCTTCGCGTCGATTATATGATTGTATTCTCCCATGAACATAGAAACTCACCTACTCTCGTGAAATACGATTCTCCCCTTCGTATTTCATGATGGGAAACAAATGGAAGTTCTGCCACTTCGTCCCCATTTGTCACCACTTTTCTCCACTTCCTACCACTTATGCGTTTATTCTAACCCATTTGCTTCTAAATTACAAGTGGCAAATTATGAATTCTATTACATAATTGTGTTACAAACTCCTTACAGGCACAAAAAAAGCGATGCCCTGATAATCCATTCATCAAAGCACCGCTTTACATTTCATCCGCTTTCGGAATCAAAAAAAGCTTCCATTCATTCCTGACAGATTGTGATATTTTGTGATCTGTCTGTCAATTTTCCTGCTCATCGGCAGGTTTTTTAGCAAATCTTCGCGGCTTGCTATACAGCCACTCATCGCTGTCTGAAGATGCCGGATTCTCTGAAGAATCAGTTTCTTTTCCAGCAGAAGAAGTATCCTCTTCCAGCGCTTCATTGGTAGAATCGTCCTCCGGTAAAGCTTCGTCTTCCCGTAAAGCTTCGTCCTCCTGAATTTCTTCATAAGAAGCGGCTTCAGCTTCGTCTTCTTCCTGAGTTTCTTCATAAGAAACGGCTTCAGCGTCTTCTTTTTCTTCCGGAATATTGCCCTTTTGTTCATCTGCAAAAGCCCGTTCCAGCTTAAGCCTTTCTCTGTATTCTTCAGCCTCAGCCTGTCTGGCCACCATTTCCTGTGCTTCATAATCCTGTTCTCTCCTGCGTCTGCGCTTTGCAGCTCTCTTCTTCGCCATAGAGCCTTCCACAGTTACCACTACTGCACATATCAGAAACAGTGCTGCTGAAATCACCTGAGAAACTCCAACGGAGGTTCCTGGAATCATCAGCTTGTCTGTTCTAAAATACTCAATTACAAATCTGCCAAGTCCGTATCCGGCAAGATATCTTAAAAACACCTCACCATGAAAATGCTTCTTTCTTTTCCACACAAGCATCAAAAGAAGCAGAAGCAAGCACCACAGACTTTCATAAAAAAATACCGGGTGAACCTGAATATAGGAAATTCCTCCTATGGTTTCCAGATTTTCCCGCATCACAGACGTAACTTCGCTAGAACGTACAGACGATAAGGGAAGCTGCATGGCAAATATGCTGTTTGTATATTCACCGAAAGATTCTCTGTTAAAGAAATCTCCCCACCTTCCTATTATCTGCGCAACTGCCAGTCCCATACAGGCAGTATCTGCCATCTGCATAAATGCCTTCTTACGCACGGCACAGTAAACTGCTGCACCTAGCATACCGCCAAGCAATCCTCCGTAAAAAGCAAGTCCGCCATTTCTCAGGTTAAAAATCTGATTAATATTTCCTTTATAAAGATTCCAGGAAAAGCATACATAAAGTGCTCTCGCACCGATCACTCCTGTCACAAGGGAAATGATCAGCATTTCCAGGTAATCATCTTCTTTTTCTCCGCATCGCTTTGCTTCAATGACTATAAATCCAAGTCCAAGAAGCATTCCAACTGCGATCAGAATACCGAAGAATGTAATTTCAAATCCAAAGATACTAATGGATTTTCCCACATAATCCAGGTTAATTCCCAGATTTGGAAACTGAATCGACATTTATCATCCCTCTGTCTCTTTCATCTATGGTAATGACGCCGCCAGGCGCCACGCCCGCTTGGATGGATCTCTTATCATATTATACATTAAAACGGAATAAGATCACATCGCCATCCTGTACTACGTACTCCTTACCTTCCATTCTTACAAGTCCTTTTTCCCTTGCGCCTGCATAAGAACCGCAATCAAGAAGATCCTGATAATTCACAACCTCTGCCTTAATAAAGCCTCGCTCAAAATCAGAGTGGATTTTTCCGGCTGCCTGAGGTGCCTTGGTTCCGATCTTAATGGTCCATGCTCTTGTTTCATCTTCACCTGCTGTAAGGAAGCTCATAAGGCCAAGAAGATGATAGCTTGCTTTTACCAGCTTCTCAAGACCAGACTCTGTAAGGCCAAGATCCTCCAGGAACATCTTTCTCTCGTCCTCATCCAGTTCGGAAATCTCTTCCTCAATCTGAGCACAAATTACGAAGATCTCACTATTCTGCTCTGCCGCAAACTTTCTTACTTCCTGAACATAGGCATTATCTGCTCCGTCATTTGCAAGATCCTCTTCAGCAACATTGGAAGCATAAATTACAGGCTTCTGAGTAAGCAGATTATAGGTTCCCATCCATGCTTCCTCATCCTCATTCTCAAGCTCCATTGTAATGGCCATCTTTCCGTCTTCCAGCCATTTCTTAATTTTCTGAAGGAAGTCAAGCTCCTTCGCAGCTTCCTTGTCCATACGTGCTGTTTTGGTAACCTTGGCGATTCTTCTCTCCAGAATCTCAAGATCAGAGAAAATCAGTTCCAAATTAATGGTCTCAATATCACGGATAGGGTCAATGCTTCCGTCTACATGAATAACATTTGTATCTTCAAAACAACGTACTACATGTACAATCGCATCTACTTCACGGATATTTGCAAGGAACTGGTTTCCAAGGCCTTCACCCTTGGATGCTCCCTTTACAAGTCCGGCAATGTCAACAAATTCAATTACTGCAGGAGTTACCTTCTTGGAATGATAAAAATCTCCAAGCAAAGCCAGTCTCTCATCCGGCACAGTAACAACACCTACATTCGGGTCAATGGTACAGAACGGATAGTTGGCAGATTCTGCACCTGCCTTGGTCAAAGAATTAAAAAGTGTACTTTTTCCTACGTTTGGTAAACCGACGATTCCTAATTTCATTTCTGTATATTCCTCCTTATGTTTCCTGCGAAACACCGATTCTTAATATAGTAAAGCCTGCCCTTCCGGCAGCTAACACTATTAAATCATACCACACAGTGTTTCAAAAGTAAATTATGTCTTTTATCTGCGGTCACGGGACATAATCATAAGAAGACTGCCCTTCTTGTAGCTGATTCTTGCCTCATCCTCCTGAATTTCATTACTCACAGTAAGTCCGCAATCAGCTACTGTCAGGTCATATCCGTTAAGCGCATATTTGAAGCCTTCAAGAGTAAGCCCTTTAACTTCTCCCCCTACCGGAAAAAAGGATACATACTTTCCAAACTGTTTTTCTCTGAAAAGCCTTGTTCCGCTTTCTGCAAGACAAAGATAATTCTGTTCATCAGCAAGCGCAATCTGCACGTTCTTTTGTTTTCCAAGAGTAAGGATTCCAAGATTGCCAAGGAAATGATCCAGCCTGCCCCCGGTTGCTCCCAGAATCAGAATATTGCGGGCGCCCTTTTGGATTGCAAGATTTACTGCTGACTGAGTATCTGTATCATCCTTTTCCGGCTGAAGCTTAATAATCTCTGCTTCTGTAAGACTGTCAAGGTAGGCCTTTCCCTCTTCTGAAATACTATCAAAATCCCCATCCACAATATCCGGAACCAGGCCGGTCTCACGAAAGAAATCCAATCCTCTGTCGGCAGCTATAAAACGCAGCTTTTTAGCTCCATTCTCGTTTTGCAATTTTTTCAAAAAATCGAGGGCAAAATCTTTCTGGATCATGCCCCCGCTTACGATTACTGTGTCTGTCATACTGTATCTCACTCGATTCGGTCGCTGATTTCTTCAATTTCATTCTGAATATGACGTACATTTTCTGCAATGTCACCACCAAATACCCAGGATCCGGCAACAAAAATGTTTGCTCCTGCCTTCATGACAGTTTCCAGTGTATCGTCATTGATTCCACCATCTACTTCAATATCCACATTCAGATTTTCTTTATCGATCAGCTCTTTCAGTTCCTGAATCTTCTCTGTACACTCGTCCATATATTTCTGTCCGCCAAATCCGGGCTGAACAGTCATTATAAGAACCATATCCACATCCTCCAGCATATGGCTGATGTCATTTACCGGAGTGGCTGGTTTAATAGATACTCCAACCTTCACGCCAGCATCTTTGATACGTTCTATTGTCCTTTCCAGATCCTCACAGGCTTCTGCATGTACGGTAATGGAATCTGCTCCGCAATTCACAAAATCCTGGATGTACCTTTCCGGCTCTGTCACCATAAGATGAACATCAAAAAACATTTTGGATTCCTTACGAATGGATTTGATCACAGGCATTCCAAAAGAAATGCTGGGAACGAAATCTCCATCCATTACATCAATATGGAGCCACTGTACTCCCTCATTTTCAAGAATTTTAATCTGTTCGCCCAGGCGGTTAAAATCCGCAGACAAAATGGAAGGGCATAGCTGATACATAATTTTAGTATCTCCTTTTCTCTTTTAATTCCTCATATAACGCCAGGTAATCTTCATAGCGCAGCTGGCTGATTTCTCCTTTTTCCAGTGCTTCCTTTACGCCGCAGTCCGGCTCATGAATGTGTCTGCATCCCTGGAAACGGCACTGCGGCTCATATTTTATAAATTCCGGGAAGTAATTTCGCAGTTCATCTTCCTCCATGTCTGTAACATATAAAGAAGAAAATCCAGGAGTATCCACCAGGAAGGTATCCTGTTCCACAGGAATCACCTGGGAATGTCTTGTAGTATGCTTTCCCCGTTTCAGTTTCCGGCTGATTTCACCGGTTTCCATCTGTACCTCGCCTTGCATACAGTTTGTAATAGACGACTTACCCACTCCGGATGGTCCTGCTACCACTGTAGTCTTTCCCTTTAGAATCTGACGAATCTCATCGATTCCCTCTTCCTTTAAGGTACTTGATAAAATCACCTGATACCCACAACCGGTATAAGTTTGGTACAGTCTTTCAAGCTCCTCTTTTTCCCCCAGATCCTTTTTGTTAAAACAGATGACAGCAGGAATCCCCTGCTGCTCCATCATGATCAGAAATCTGTCCAGAAGAAGAAAATTCGGCTTTGGATCTTCCATTGCAAAAATAACAAATGCCTGATCCACATTAGCTACTGCCGGACGGATCAGAGAATTCCTGCGGGGAAGAATGGCAGTTACACTGCCTTCCTTCGCATCCCCGTCCAAAATGGAAATTTCCACATTATCACCTACAAGCGGCTTAAAATTATCTTTCCGGAAAATCCCCTTTGCCTTACATTCATATACATTGCCATCCTCAGCATAAATGTAATAAAAGCCTGCGATTCCTTTAATAATCTTTCCCTGCATGAATCACTCTGCTTTCTCAAAGGTAAGCGGATAATGTCCAAGCTCCTGGTAGCTTCCGTCCGCCTGCTGCTCGGACAGGTATAAGGTTCCCTCTGCCACACCAGGTGCTCCGATAATATCCAGCTGGTATGGGAAAGTAAGCTGCTGTCCGTCTACTACGGTGCTTGCAGTGGGAACTCCGCTTACTTCCTGAACCAGTTCCAGTCTGACAAGACCGCCTGTATATCCGGTAGGTGTGTTCAGTCTCTGTGTACATTTCCAGATTTCGCCATTTGCAACGGCTGCTGCGGCAGCCTCAGAAGAACTCTGTGTCTGAGTTGTCTCTTCTGTGCTCTCTGTGGCAGATGTATCCTGTGTACCGCTGCTTACTGTAATTGTAATGGTATCTGTGTCAGGATTTCCGTAAACCGGATCATCCTCAGTGAATCCGATTGGATCCTGAGAAATAACGGTTCCCTCTGCCACATCAGTACTTACCTGTGTCTCCACATTGATATTAAGGAATTTGCCAAGCTTGGCAATCGCTTCGTTTTTCTCAAGACCTGTTACATCAGGTACCTGTACGCTATCACCGTAATCAATTCCCCGGCTGACAGTAAGGGTAACCGTATCCCCTGATTTCACAGTAGTTCCTGCTGATGGCTCTGTATCCAGTACACAGCCGATATCTACAGAAGAATCATCCGGATAAATTTTGTTTACCTTAACATTAACGCCCTGGCTTTCAAGTGTTTCCTGCGCCTTAGCGCCATTCTGTCCAAACAGATCCGGTACTGTAATTTCTTCTGATCCCTTGCTCACATAATAATTGACTGTTGAATTCTTCTCTACCTTAGTGTCCTTTACAGGATCCTGAGAAGAAATATTTCCCTTAGCCTGAGTGGATGCTTCCTCACCCTTATAGCTCATTCCGATATTCAAGGATGCGCACAGCTCCTGAGCTTCAGCCTCTGTCTTTCCAACCAGATCCGGCACTGTTACAAGTCCGTCATCTGCAGTATCCTGCTGTGTTTGCTGCTCCTGCTGCTCTGTCTTGGTATCCGGCTTTTCTCCACCGATCAGTCCGGTTGCTTTTCCGGCTACGATGATCACTCCAACAAGAACTGCTGCTCCTGCAACTAAAGCTACAATGCTTCCGGCTACACTTGCGCCTCTTTTCTTTTTCTTGAGACGTCGTTCTCTGTCATCTCTTTCTCTGTCCCGTTCGCGTTCTCTGCTGCTTCTGCTGCGGGAACGGTCCGGTCTTCCTTTATTCTCTTCCGGCTCATAATCATCGTAGTCAGTCTCATTCAGTTCCTTTTCAAGCATCTCAATATCATTCTTCACAGACTGCTTCGGGGTATGCTTAATTTCTCCAAGCTCTTCATCAGAAATCACCACTGTCTTGGCATCTGTATCTACAGAAGTAAGCTTAACAAAATCCCCCTGCGGGTCGATCAGAGAATGCTTCAGATCTGCGATTACATCCTCCATTCTGTTGTATCTGCGATCCACACTCTTCTGAGTACATTTCATAATGATCTGCTCTAAGCTGTACGGAAGATCCGGTGCATAAATGCTCGGCGGAACCATCTCCTCCTGAAGATGCTTGATTGCAATTGCTACTGTAGTATCCCCGTCAAAAGGAACTCTTCCTGTTACCATCTCATACAAGGTAATACCAAGTGAATAAATATCACTCTTCTCATCACTGTATCCACCTCTCACCTGCTCTGGTGAACTGTAATGTACAGATCCCATTACATTTGAGCTGATGGTATTTGAAGATGCCGCTCTGGCAATACCGAAATCTGTTACTTTTACCTTACCGTCTGTTGAAATGATAATATTCTGAGGCTTCACATCACGATGTACAATTCCGTGACTGTGTGCAGCCTCCAGTCCCATGGATACCTGAATGGCAATACTGGTAGCTTCCTTTACGGAAAGCTTGCCTTTCTTGGAAATATACTCCTTCAGGGTAATCCCCTCAATCAGCTCCATTACAATGTAATAAACACCTTCGTCATCTCCTACGTCAAATACATTGACAATATTAGGATGTGTCAGTCCGGCTGCAGCCTGCGCTTCACTTCTGAATTTCTTTACAAAAGTCGCATCTTCTCTGAATTCCGGCTTCAGGACCTTAACTGCCACAAAACGGTTCAGTTTATGATCCATTGCCTTATATACGTCCGCCATTCCGCCGGTACCGATTTTACTTACAATTTCATAGCGTTCTGCTATAATCATACCTGTCTTTAACATGTTTCCACCTCATTCGTGAATGGTTCTATCAATACTATTGCAATGTTATCCTTGCCGCCGTTATTGTTGGCTTCCCGGATTAATGTTTCACCTTTCCAGGTAATGTCCTCATCGGAATTCAATATGATTTCTTCCATCTTGGAATCCTCAACCATATTGGAAAGACCATCCGAGCACATCAGAATGATACTTCCCGGCTTCAGGCGCATATCAAAAAAATCCACATCTATGGTCTTCTCTGCACCAAGTGCCCTGGTAATAATATTCTTATCCGGATGGTTCCGTGCCTCCTCGGCTGTAATCTCACCCATTCTTACCATTTCCTGTACCAGTGAATGATCTCTGGTAATCTGTCTTAGTTCTTTATCTGCCACATACAGTCTGCTGTCTCCTACATTGGCAACATAGACATACTGACCGACTATGGTAGCTACTACCATAGTGGTTCCCATTCCACGAAGCGTCTCGTCTTTTTGTGCCTGTTCTATAATTTCTGTATTAGCAGTCTCAATGGCATGGCGAATTACCTTTACAGGATTATAATCTGTATCTTCCCTGATTTCATCTACCAGTATCCTGACAGCATGAGAGGAAGCGTAATCACCTGCATTGTGTCCTCCCATCCCATCAGCCACTGCAAAGAGATTCGGGAGATTTCCAACCGGAGTCTGGGAAGCAAACACATAATCCTGGTTCATCTTCCGCTTCATTCCGATATTCGTAGCTGAATATACCCTCATGTCACTTCTCGCTTTCTGCTCCGTTTAGTTACTGCTGATCGTAACTGTTTTCCATGTAGCTCTTTCTCAATTGTCCACAGGCACCGTCTATATCACTGCCCATTTCCCTTCTAATAGTAACATTAATTCCGCATTTTTCAAGTTTTATTTTAAAATTCTCCACTGCCTGGTGCGTAGAGCGCCTGTAAGAACGCTCCTTAATAGGATTAACCGGAATCAGATTTACATGACAGTTAATGTCATGGATCCGGCTGCTTAGCTCTCTCGCATCCTCATCGCTGTCATTAACACCAGCCACAAGACTGTACTCAAAAGTAATCCTTCTGCCCGTTTCCTGAAAATAATTCCGGCATGCATCCAACACCTCATCCATGCTGTAGCGATTGGCAATTGGCATAAGCTCACGCCTTTTTTCATCATTAGGCGCATGCAAGGATAAAGCAAGAGTAATCTGCAGCTTTTCCTTCGCAAGCTCATAAATCTTCGGAACAATTCCGCAGGTTGATACTGTTATATTCCTCTGGCTGATATTAAGACCGCCTTCATCTGAAAGCAGATGTACAAAGCGCACAATATTGTCGTAGTTATCCATAGGCTCACCAGTTCCCATAACAACAACATTGGATACGCGTTCACCTGTAATATTCTGAATTCTGTAAATCTGATCCAGCATTTCTGAAGGAAGCAGGTTTCTGGTCCATCCGCCAATTGTGGACGCACAGAACCGGCATCCCATTTTGCAGCCCACCTGTGAGGAAATACATACGGAGTTTCCGTGCTTATAACGCATAAGAACACTCTCAATTACATTTCCATCAGAAAGGCGAAACAGATATTTTCTTGTACCGTCAATGGCAGAAATCTGTTCATCTACCATTTCCAGAGCTGTAACAGGATATTCCCTCAGTTTTTCTTTTAATTTTGCGGGAATATTTCCCATTTCCTCATAGGAAGTAACCAGATGTTCATGAAGCCAGCTGTAGATCTGCTTGGCTCTAAAAGGCTTTTCGCCCAGCTGTGTCATCAGCTCTTTCAGTTCTTCCTTATTCATCGACTTAATGTCTGTCATAATTTAATTTCCTATTTTCTTCTGAATTTTGCAATAAAAAATCCATCCGTTTTATGTACCCCCGGAAGCAGCTGCAGATATCCCAGAGCTGTTGTCTCTGAATGCAGTTCTTCTGGAAGATAAGGATCCAGACTTTCCAGTTTGAATGGATAATTATTCAAAAACCACATCATATTCTCTTCGTTTTCTTCTTTTGCAATGGTACAGGTGCTAAAAATCAGCTCACCTCTTGGCTTTACATAATTAGCAGCACGATCCAGAATGGTTCTTTGCAGAATTACAATTTCTTCCTGCTTCTGAGGCGTTACCCTGTATTTGATTTCCGGTTTCTTGCCGATCACGCCGTAGCCGGAGCATGGCACATCTGCAAGCACAATGTCTGCAAGCAGCTCAGATTCCTGGTCAAAGACTGTTGCATCCTGTACTTTTGCCTGCACATTAATCGAATTGGTTCTCTGGATGTTTTCTTCAATCAGATTCACCTTATACTGACTTACATCCCTTGCATCCACAGTTCCATAGCCTTCCATTTTATCGCCCATATGGAGGCTTTTACCTCCCGGTGCCGCACATACATCAATTACATAATCTCCTTTTTGGGGATTCGCAACCTCTGCAACCAGCATAGAGCTTACGTCCTGCACCACGATCTGTCCATTGATAAAAGCATCCAGTGCAAGGATATGATTAAAACCTGAAATTTCATATGCATACGGAAGATAAGGCGCAGGTGTTACTTCTACCCCTTGATTTTCCAGGCTTTTAACAATCTCCTCTTTGGAATTCCGGTAAGTACGGCAGCGAATGGTAAGTGAATGCTCAGTAAGAAAATCTGCCAGGATTTTCTCTGTAGTTTCCTCTCCATATGCATCTAACCACCGTGTCACCAGAGTCTCCGGCATAGAATACTTTACAGAAAGATAGCTCAGAAGGTCTTCTTCTTTCCTGGGGAAGCTTACCTGATCCATCTCTCTTGCAATAGTGCGAAGCACACCATTCACAAAAGGCTTCAGATTGTAGAACCCCTTACGCTGAGCCAGCTTCACAGCCTCATTGCACACAGCACTATCCGGCACACTGTCCATATATTTCAGCTGATACACTGCGCTTCTTAAAATCTCACGAATAGCAGGCTTCATTTTATCTACAGTCACCTTCGAAAAAGAATTGATAATGTAATCAATCTGTATTCTGTATTCTAGGGTTCCTTCGCAGACCCGGGTAATAAATGCCCGGTCCTGCTTTGGAAGAAACTGGTATTTGGAAAGAGCATTTCGAATTGCCACATGGCTATGCTCCCCCTCTTCAATTTCAAGTAATATTTCCAGGATCATTTCCCTGGAATTGATTCCATTAATCATCCCGTCTTCTACCTCCGGAAAGTATGATCAGTCTCAAAAGCTGCAAAACAGAAGAAGCAAGCGCCGCCACATAAGTAAGGGCAGCAGCTGTAAGCACCTTCCTTGCACCTGCGTTTTCTTCAGGATTCAGAATGCCCGTGCTTTCCAGCATTTTTAATGCTCGTGATGAAGCATTGAATTCTACAGGAAGAGTTACAAGCTGAAAAATCACTGCAAGGGAAAACAGTACAATTCCTGCAGTTACAAGAGCAGGCATTGAAAGGATAAGCCCCAACACAAAAATCGGCCAGGAAAGTGATGAACCGATATTTGCGGCCGGCACAATAGCGGAACGAATATTCAGGGGTGCATAATTTACATTGTGCTGAATAGCATGTCCGCACTCATGGGCTGCCACACATACTGCAGCTACAGAATTTCTTCCATATACATCCTGTGAAAGTGCCAGCTTCTTGGTTCTTGGATCATAATGGTCTGTCAGACTTCCTGCAATGGGGACCACAGTCACATCATGAATTCCTGCCGCACTTAAAATTCGCTGAGCTGTCTGCGCTCCGGTAAGACCGGAATGGCTTTTTACCTGCTGATAACGGGCAAAGGTACTTTTCATTTTCCCTGACGCAGCCAATGCCAGTAACATTCCGATAATCAGTAAGGCATAAGTAGGATCAACATAAAATCCGTATGGATACCCATATCCGTACATACGATCACTCCTTTTTATCTGTAAATCTGTTTCCGGCCTCTATACGGCATCCCCTGAGAAATGCATCTGCATCCATTCGCTTCTTTCCCTCCAGCTGAACCGCAGAAAGTACCAGAACACCATCGCCACAAGCTACATAAATTCCTTTTTTATCTGTTTTTACAACTGTTCCCGGCTCTGTCTGCTTTGCTTCGCAGTCCAAAAGCTCATCATCCCCTGCAACAAAGCTTTCCCAGACCTTCAGGGTCTTGCCATTAAAGTAAGTAAATGCACTTGGCCACGGATTTAAACCGCGTACAAGTCTTTCAAGCTCCATGGCGGATTTTGAAAAATCCATCATGCCCATCTGCTTGGTAATCATTCCTGCGTATGGAGTCGGACTCTCCTCCGGCTGTTTCTCATAAACTGCTGTGCCGTCAAAAATATGAGGAAGCGTATCGATAAGAAGCCTTCCGCCTGCTTCTGCCAGCTTATCAAAAAGGCTTCCGCCGGTTTCGTCGTCAGCAAGAGGAACTACGATTTTGGAGATCATATCTCCGGTATCCAGACCGGTTGCCATTCTCATAATCGTTACTCCTGATTCCTTTTCTCCGTCAATAACCGCCTGCTGAATTGGCGCTGCGCCACGGTATTTAGGAAGCAAAGATGCATGAATATTAATGCAGCCATACTTTGGCATATCCAGAATGCTCTTTGGAATGATCTGCCCGAAAGCAGCTACAACAATAATATCCGGTGCCAGCTCCTTAAGAATACTTAAAAACTCCGGATCACGTACCTTCAGCGGCTGAAAAACCGGAAAGCCATGCTTCATAGCTTCCTCCTTTACAGGAGTTGGCAGCATAGTCTTTCCTCTGCCCTTTGGTTTGTCCGGCTGTGTTACAACACCAACAACTTCATACCCGGCTTTAGCCAGAGCATGGAGAGGATTCACCGCAAAATCCGGTGTTCCCATATAAACAATCCTCATTTATTCTTCCTCCTCGTTATCATAGCTTACATGATGAAGCTCACCCTCAACCAGACGAGTGTACATTTTTCCATCCAGATGATCAATCTCATGGCAAAACGCACGTGCAAGAAGTCCTTCTCCTTCGTATTCCTGCTCCTTCATATCCATGTCAAGTGCTTTTATCTTCACATAATTCGGGCGGGTAACCTGACCGGACATTCCAGGAACACTTAAGCATCCTTCCTCTCCGGTCTGTTCACCGGAAGTCATAAGGATTTCCGGATTTATAAGAACAAGCGGACCCTCTCCGATATCGATCACAACAATTCTTTTTAATACACCTACCTGAGGAGCTGCAAGACCTACACCACATGCGTCATACATAGTCTCCAGCATATCACCTACCAGATCTTTTATACGCCCATCAATTTTCTCTACAGGTCTGCAGATTTTTTCCAAAACGGAATCTCCCTCTGTTCTGATTGTTCTAAGTGCCATCTTATTTAATCTCCTTTTTCTTTATAAAAAATCAAACTGTATATTTATCTTTCTGAAGCCGGAATTAATCTCAATATATTCCTCCAGCCTGTCCTTGATCCGTACAAGCAGATCATAATTCTCATGCTTCAGATAGATTACTCTTCTGTATATGTCTTTTACTTTTCCTACGGATGCCGGTGCAGGACCGATTACATGCAGTTTCTTCCCCGGATGAAGCTTATCCACAAACAGGCTTAAATAATGCATGGCAGTATCTAATACAGCTTCATCCTCAGAAGCTCCAAGCACTGCCATCATATGTGCAGCCGGAGGATAGTCCATAAGGATACGGTATCCCATCTCTTCCTCGTAGAATTCTTCATAATCCTGTCTGGATGCTGTCTGAATACTATAGTGCTCAGGATTATAAGTCTGAATTAAGGCATGTCCTTCTTTTTTTCCTCTTCCGGAACGCCCAACAGCCTGAGTCAGCAGCTGAAAGGTACGCTCTCCACTACGATAGTCATCTGCATTCAGAGAAAGATCAGCCGCAAGAACACCAACTAAAGTCACATCCGGAAAATCATGACCTTTGACAATCATCTGTGTTCCAATCAGAATATCTGCTCTATGCCAGGAAAATGCTTCCAGAATTTCTTCATAGCTTCCCTTGGTGCGGGTAGTATCATAATCCATTCTAAGCACCTTCGCTTTGGGGAATTCCTTCTCTACTACCTGCTGGATTTGCTGGGTTCCGGCCTTAAAACCACCTATATAAGGCGATGAGCAAACCGGACATTTGTCAGGCTTTGCGGTTTCATAGCCACAATAATGGCAGATTAATCTTCTTCCATTATGCTCGCTTAAGGATACATCGCAGTGGGGACATTTCATCACATGACCACAGCAGCGGCAGGACACAAAGCCTGCATACCCCCTGCGATTAAGAAACAGCATTGCCTGTTCATTCTTTTCAAGGCACTGGCCAAGTGCTGTTTTTAATTCCAGGCTAAGTGCTGAACGATTGCCTTTTTTTAATTGTTCCCTCATATCCACAATTGATACTTTTGGGAGTGGACGCTCCTCGTATCGCGATTTCAGCTTCACAAGGGCATATTCCCCTGTATTTGCCCGATAATATGCCTCCATGGAAGGTGTTGCAGAGCCAAGTATCACATTGGCACCTTCCAGATTTGCTCTGTATATAGCGGTTTCCCTTGCATGATATCTGGGACTGTTCTCACTTTTATAAGAAGATTCATGCTCCTCATCTATAATGATCAGTCCTAATTTTCCAAAAGGGGTAAAAAGTGCAGAACGGGGACCTACCATTACCTGGAGTTCCCCCTGCTTTGCCCTCTTGAACTGGTCGTAGCGCTCTCCCTGGGAAAGTCTGGAATTGATTACAGAAACCTTATCCCCAAAACGTCCGTAAAAACGTCTTACGGTCTGATACGTAAGGGCAATTTCCGGAATAAGCACAATTGCCTGTCTGCCCTGCCTAATTACCTGATCGATCAGCTCCATATAGACCTGAGTTTTGCCGCTCCCGGTAACTCCATGCAGCAGTACAGGACGCGGCACGGGACTTTTCCACTCTGTGCGAATCTGCTCCACTGCCTTTTTTTGCGGATCACTTAAAGGGTCAGGAGCCAGATGTAAAATTTTCTCTGCTCCATAAACTGCATTTCTATATATCTGATCAGCTTCCACAGCCACAATTCTGTTCTCTGTAAAATAGTTCAGAACCGAAGAAGTCGTTCCTAATTCCTTTAGCGCCTGGGATGCTTCAATTCTGCCACCATCTGCTTCTTTAAGAAGTGCCTCAAGAAGGCGGGTTCTTGCCTTGAAACGGGTTCCTCTCAATTTCTCCAGAAGCTTTTCCCCCTCTTCTCTTGAAATTGAGAGAGTTATCCACCTTTTCTCCTGAGCCTTCACCTTTTTTTGAATAGGAAGTACGGTTTTCAGTGCCTGGATCATAGTAGATCCATAGTGTTCCTTCATCCATCCGGCAAGGGCAATCAATCTGGATTCAATTGTCTCCTGATCATTCTCAATACTTAGAACAGACTTGATACAGCTTCCATCCACCTTCGGTTTCCCTGAAATTCCAACCACATATCCCTTCCGCACATGATTTCCACGCCCGAAGGGAATCTGCACTACCATTCCTATTTGTATTTCTCCTTCAAGCTGAGGGGGAATCAGATACTGAAAGCTTTTGTCCAGCTTTTCATGAGAAATATCTACAATAATATCTGCATATGTCATGTTTTATTTTCCGGCAAGAATCTCTGCGATCAATACGCGCTCATCCATCGGATATTTTTTGCCTTTAATTTCCTGGTAATCCTCATGGCCCTTACCTGCAAGTACAACAATGTCTCCCGGTTCTCCGTGATGGATTGCGTATGCAATTGCCTCCTTACGGTCCGGAATCTCCACATATTTGCCTTCTGTTTTCGCCATACCAATTTTGATATCATCAATAATTGCCTGAGGCTCTTCATCCCTTGGATTATCAGATGTAATAATAGTCAGATCCGCCAGACGGCCGGAAACCTCTCCCATCTCATAGCGGCGAAGCTTGGAACGATTGCCGCCGCAGCCAAACAGGCATACCAGTCTGTGCGGATGATACTCGCGTAAGGTGGTAAGAAGACTCTCCAATGCCATTGCGTTATGCGCATAATCGATCATCAGAGTAAACTCATCCGATACCTTCACCATCTCAATACGGCCTTTTACCTTGGCTGCTTTTAGGGCCTTCAGAATATTCTCCTTTGAAACCTTAAAGTGGCGGCAGATTGCAATAGCTGTAAGAGAATTGTAAATGCTGAATTTACCAGGAATATCAATTTCCACAGGAAAATCCATAAGCCCTTTCAGATGATAGGAGATTCCAAGATATCCCTTTCCTCCAACAAGTCTGGCATCTTCTGCGCGAAGGTCTGCTTTCTCTGAAAATCCATAGGTTTCCAGTGTGCACGTATGGCCTTCTATGATCCGCTCAAAATGCTCGTCATCGCAGTTTACGATTCCCACGCGGCACTGCTTCAGAAGCATTGCCTTGCAGGACAGATAATGGTCAAAATCCTTATGCTCATTTGGTCCGATATGATCCGGCTCAATATTGGTAAAAATACCGAAGTCAAATACAAATCCCTGGGTGCGGTGAAGCATAAGTCCCTGTGAGGAAACCTCCATAACTACGCAATCACAGCCAGCCTCCACCATTTCATGGAAATATTCCTGCACCACATAGGATTCCGGTGTGGTATTGGAAGCAGGAATTACCTTATCACCGATAATTGCCTCGATAGTGCCGATAAGACCAACCTTATATCCTGCATTTTCCAAAATAGATTTCACCATATAGGTAGTAGTTGTTTTTCCCTTGGTTCCGGTAATTCCAATCGTCTTTAATTTTTCTGCCGGATGTCCAAACCAGGCTGCTGCAATAAATGCCATAGCATATCTGGTGTCAGCCACCTGAATTACAGTAACATCAGACGGGGCCTCCACAGGCTCCTCCACAACCAGAACCTTCGCTCCCTTAGCTACCACATCCGGGACAAATTTATGTCCATCTACAACAGCTCCTCTGATACAGATAAACAGAGAACCCTCTGTTACTTTTCTGGAGTCATAAACAACACCTGTAACTTCCGGTTCAGAATCTCCCTGTATACAGGTATATTCTAATTTTTCTAATAAGGATGATAATTTCATTATACATGCCTCCCTATATTTGAACGTACTCTTTTATAGAATAGCACACACCGTAATTGTTTTCAATCTTTCCTTCTAAAAAACATATGTCTGGCAACCAGAGCGGAAATGAGAAAAGACGCAAAAATTAACGCCTGAAACAATTCTTTATGAGTATTGTCTCCTGTTTTTGGTGCCTGTCCTTTGTCAGTTCTTTCTGTTCCTGATGTGCTGCCTCCTGATTTTTTCCAGGAAGAACCATTCTCTGATGTTTTCTTATTTTCTACCCGTATAGAGGTCTGATCCCGCACTGCTTCCTCTTCACCGGTTTCATCTGTAACTACAATTACCTGATTTATCAGATTCTGATCTTCCAGATTCTCAGGCAGCACAACCCTTGCTTTTAGATTTACGCATCCTCCCGGAACAATCTGTGGGATCTTTGCCTGAGTTTTCGTGCGGTTCAGACTTACACCCTCCTGTTCCAGAAATACTGCCAAAACCCCTGACATTTGAAATCGCTCCGTAGTGATTACAGAATGAAGAGTCTGCTGCCCGGTGTTGTGAATGCTGATCTGATATGTGACAGTATCACCTGGGCGTGCCACATCGCAGTCCGCTGTTTTTTTCACGGTAAAAGAGGCTTTCAAGGGCTGAACGATTACGGATATTTCTCTTTTTTTCTCCACTGAAGCAGGATTTTCTGTTTTTGCCAGAATTTTCAAGCGCAAATTTCCTTTTTGCGAAGAAGAGGAATCTATATAAAAAGAAAGTATCCGCTCTTCCCCTTCTGCTAAGCTTTCCAAAACCGCATAAGCTCCATTGGTTTCCACTCCCGGTTCTTTTTCCCATACAGGCACTGCTTCCGACTCTTCTGCCCAAGCTTCCAGAGAAAGCTTATATAGTGGTACCTGTCCCGTATTTATAAGCCTGGCATTCATAAGGATTCTTTCCCCTGAAACCGCATTTTCCTTCTGTTGTCTCACCTCAACAGCAAAATCCGCCGTTCCTGCCGGAATTTCCAAAAGCTCCGACATAGTCTGGCAAATCACACGCTGGCTGCTTCCTGACTTTTCCACTATATAAACGCCACCCTCACACAGGTTTTCCACACTTTTTTCAAGAGGAGCATCCTGACAGGTAGATACTGTCCTCTTTTCCATTGGATATCTGTATTCGCTACGCAAACTAACCGGAATTTCCAGTTTTTTTTCTGTTTCACCTGGATGAAGCTTGTATCGAAAGCCGTAAATAGTAGTACTTCGGCCATCTGCTGTATTTACAGGAAATTCCTCCATCAGGCAGCCCTCCGGCAAAGCTGTTGGGAAATCCGGCTGAAAATATTCAGAAAGCAGGATGGTCAGATGACGTGATATTATGCCAGAAGTCGTTTCGTCAGATATGGCTTCAATTTTTGATATATCTTCTGATTCATCAGACTGAAAACCCGACTTTTCCTCTTCCTTATTTTCACTGCTTCCAATTTCTTCCCATTCTTTCCATTCTTTCCATGACAGATTTTCCAGCCCCTTTGCCTTCACGGAAATAACCGCCTGGAAATTTTCCAGATCGGTCCATCTTGCACTTTGGGAAACTGTCACAGCTATATTGCCCATATCAGCTGCTACAGTTTTTGTCATACAGCTGCACAAAAGTCCTGTTCCGGTCAGCAGGAAGCATCCCAATGCAGCAATTCTTTTCCATATTCTGTTTTTGATCATACACTTCTCCCTTTCTTAAACTAAAAAAATA
>CAKRKL010000007.1 GCA_934358405.1 uncultured Blautia sp. | reverse complement strand
ACCAGTAACCAGTGAGTTCGCAATGTATATTCGTGAGCAGGTCATTTCAGGAGCGCTCTTAACGGAGACGAGATCCACTATCTACGAAGACTTAACATCGAAGGCTCTCCTGAGATGTTTAGTCGCAGTTGACAGTTAGCTCGGCGGAGTGTTGCGACGACCTGCGATGAATATACATTGCGAACTCACGTCCTGCTAACGATTGCTTCACTAAGTCCCGTTCATAGCTGCCTGCCACAGCCGAATTCAAGTAAAGCATATCATAGCGAGATACTTACAAATTATAGAAGAATTTCTTAAGGCCCTTATGGCAAAAGCAATTTAACCATAATGTGCAAATTCCACAAAATTATTGTAAAATTCACCTATAAGGCGTATAATATACGTACAAACTTAAAGGAGGTTCTCTATCGAAATGAAAGAAAATAAACACAGATTTTTGACCCTGGCCGCGCTTACAACTATTGCCGCTGGTGTTATCCATCTTACCAATAGAGTGATTGTTGCCTCTTCACAATTAAAAGAAATGCTTGATTTTTCCAATCACAATTACTATAAATGGCGTTTTGGAAAAATATATTATACAAAGAAAGGCAGTGGTTCTCCCCTGCTTCTGATTCATGATACAATGCCTGGAGCAAGTGGTTATGAATGGTCCCGCGTGGAAGATTATCTTGCCAAGGAACATACTGTATATACCCTTGATTTGTTAGGCTGCGGTCGTTCTGAGAAGGCTGGAATTACATACACTAACTTTCTCTTTGTACAGATAATCTGCGATTTTATTAAAAATGTCATCAAAGAAAAAACTGATATTATTGCTAGTGGCTTTTCCTGTTCTTTTGTCACCACTGCAGCTGCATATGACCGAGAAAACATCAATAAAATTATGTTTATTAATCCCACAAGTATAACCTCTTTGTCTCAGGTGCCTACTCGAAAAGATAAGATTTTCAAACTATTAATTGAGCTTCCAGTGTTTGGAACGTTTATTTATCATATAAATGTTTCACGTGAAACAATCAGTGATTTCTTCCTTGATAATCTTTATTATAATCCTTTTCATGTGGACGGAGATATTCTTGATGCTTATTATGAAGCAGCACACAAAGGTGGCTATTATGCTAAATATTTATATTCAAGTCAGAGTGCTAAATATATGAATATTAACATCCGCCATGCCCTTGGTACATTAGACAATAGTATCTATATCATTGAAGGTGAAGATGAGCCAAACGGTACTGGTATCATTGAAGATTATTGCAAGGCAAATCCTGCAATTGAATCCGTTGTGATTCCTTGTTCTAAGCATTTTCCACATATCGAAAATGTTGAAGCATTCCTTGAACAAGCAGGAACCTTTCTTTAATTGGAGCTGCAAGTGATAACAACAATGATATATTGTTACTAAAAACTCATTTGTGTTTTTATAGCACAAATGGGTTTTTCTTTTTATCACTTTTATTTATCTTCTCTTGCCATTGTAATAATTTTTCTATTGTTGCATCTTACTCTTAATACTAGCAAATAATTTTGCACAGGCTTTGATGATAATCCTCCCAACTCAATATTTTTCAAAGTTAATCTTATTTTTATTTAAAGTCCTTTTTTATTCCCTTTAATATATAATTGTACATATAATAGAACTTTTATATCTCTTTCTTCTTTCCAGTACATTTTCTAGTACTATTATTTATTTTTCGTCATCCATAATCATTTTTTAATTATCCAATTCCACAGGTTTCACTCCAAAATACCGTCTAGTATATCGTAAAGATTTTATGTCAGTACTTTATTAGCCAGATGGTTCTTTCCCGAAGGCTTCTGAACAATGTTCTTTCTGTATGTAACTGGTCACTTGAATAACTGCGTGTCGCATTCTTGTTACTTCCAGCGATGAGTTAGACGCGCATTTTTTACAAAAGCAGAACAAATGTTTATACAAACAGATACATATGATGAAGATTGTGGGAGTGCAAAGCACGTAGCAATCTGGTATCAAAGGGGTCAAAAACCTTTTGACCCCAACATTATATGGTATAATATTTATATAAAAAAGATATATTTGATATAAGCAAAAACAAACCTTCATATGGTAGGGGATATGTCTATTCTTTGCAATATTATCTTGTCTGGTGTACAAAATACAGAAAAAGGTTTTAAAAAATGGAATCGATACAAAATGTAAAGAAATGTTACATAATCTTGCAGAAGAATATAAATTTCAGATCCCGGCAATGGAGACGATGCCAGACCATATCCATCTGCTTGCTTACATCGAAGGACAAAAGGAAAAAGAAAAAAGCCCGAGAGGAAGCATACCTGAAACTGTATGATGGGCCTGACTGGAAATGTTTTTGTGTGCGTTTAAATCATGCAGATATGAAATATCTTCGTAAGAACTGGTCGGGGAAAAAGACATCTGCCCCGATACTGGAGAAAAGACACCATAAATATTTGGGGATCAATACCGATGCTGTCTGTACCATTATGCGGGCAGACGGAACTGTCCTGGGAAGAAGATTTATCGATCATCCCAGTGAAAAAGACCGGATGTACCGCACGCTGGGACGGATCCGGAAGCTCCAGAGGGAACACGGCTCTGTGCAGTCACGGGGAAAATGGGCATATACAAAACGCCTGAATATAGAGTTGGGAAAGAAGATCGCAGGCGCGATCGTAAGATATGCAGAGGAAAACCATGCAGATGTAATCGTATTCGAATATCTGGAAATGCAGGGGAGGAAGCTATCTGGAAAGAAAAAAAACAGAAACTGCATCTGTGGAGAAAACGGGATATCCAGAAACGCTGTGAACATCAGGCACACAGAAAAGGGATACTCTTCCAGACAGGAAAAAGATATAACTGTGATCTGTCAGCATCGTATAATATCGGGGCAAGATAATTTTATCAGAGAACTTTTAAAGCCCCTTCCGGCAACGGAAAGGACTTTTGCCTCCGGTAAAGCCCCTTCCGGCAACGGAAAGGGCTTTACCGGAGGCAAAAGTCCTTCAGTAAAGCGTAGGATCCACGTGTATATGCGGACTTAAGAGAATTATTTTTAGAAACGGAACTTTTAAGAGTAGCATAAACACAGGCAGATATGCAGTGGACTACCTGTGGTGTGGGAACCTGCCATATCTGGCATGGAAAAGCGCATGACTGCGCATATCCTAAGTTACAGGCGTATCCGCCGATATTTAGTCTTGTCGCTTAAAGTAACTGAGGAGCACGTGACTTTAGTCGTGTGAAATCCACAGTTTGAGACAAACATATTTCTCGTAGAAAATACAAGCGGAAGTACATATACCGCATGTCCAACAAGACCTGTTATTAGTAAAAGAACAGTGATAACAAATTTTACAAACAAAACATTCTTGTAGAAAAGCTAAACGGCAGTCATTAAAAGTTCTTCCATAGGCTCCAGTCTTATCAAAACAGATATGGGACCTTACTTCTTCGGAAATGGTTGTGTAGTCTTTGTTCAGGTGTCTTACAATGAATTTAAAACTATTGTGTTCGTTTAGCAAGGTTTCGATAAAGATTCTAGAGCATGTTTAATCAAAATAAAGTTTTCAAAAGTAGTAATGGTAGTGGTATGTTACGGAGCGTATTGGAAAAATTATTTTCTCAGTCTCCTGCAAATTATAACATATATCTTGCAGATTTTTTTCAAACATGTTCCAAAAAATCCGCCAGCTGATTACGGCTGGCGGAGAAAAATTTACTTTTTCACTTTTCTAAAAAGATTACTCATTCATGTGAATTTTTAAAACAATCCTTTAAACGCTTTTAATCTTCAGCACTGTTTTCGTTTGCCAAATCACCGCTTTCTGCTTTACTATCTTCCTCTATTCCAACAACATTTTCAAATGCCTGAAATAGTTCTTTCACTGTCATTTTATTCACTAAATAAACCTTATTATTTGTAACAGCAGCATAGTAATTGGTATCATAGGAATAATATTCTACAGTTGTTTTATTTCCATCAACATCTGTTAAATTCACTGTCATTTCAGGATCCGTGTTAGATTCAAACCCGTCAGTGAGTCGTTTTTGTGCAGCCAGATTAATCAATTTGTTGTAGAATGTAGTAAATACAGTGCTGTCCAAATTCGCCCCATTTAGCTGATAGGACAAAGTTACAGTCTTGGAGCTTGAGTCGTCCTCATCACTATTATCAGCACCACTGTCTGCATCGGTCTCACTATTACTTTCGTCTTCTTCCGAAGATGTTTCACGTGAAACATTTACAGTGTACTCATCACCTTTGTAATTTACATCCAATGTTTCAAGATTATTAACAGACAGATAGCTCACTGTCAGGTCCCAAAAATCAGCAGCTGTTTTTCCAAGAAAGGTATCCAGAGTATCTTCAGAAATTGTATAAATTTCATTACTATCGTTTACCCTCACATAACGCCCGCCATCTGATGACTCATCACCAACCCGGATTACAAGTTTGCGATCAGCCATCTCCGTTTCTTCTTCAGAATCTGTATCATCACTTTCTGTCGCATCAGCTGCTGCATTCTCAACTGAATCCGTTCCGCTTTCTTCGCTCTGGCTCTCATTTTCAGATGCCTCTGTAGCGTCCTCAGAAGCATTTTCAGCCTCATTTTCGTCATCAGTGGAGTCTTTCTCAACTTCTTCCTGATAATCCACCGTAATTTCAGCATAAGGCTTATCCAGTCCATACTGAGAAAGTGCATCTTCCGTACAGTCATAGTTAACAAAGCTTGCATATACCACACCAGAAACAGCACTTGTCAGGGAAGTGGCTTTCGCAGAATCTGCTTTTTCAGTATCACCCTTCTCTGTAATATTCCAGAAATTGTTCTCGTCTTTTTGAATGCTGTAGGAAGAATCTTTTCCATCCACAGATACTTTGCTTATCGTAGAGGAATCCACTACCGGAAAGGTTCCGCTTTCAGCAAAATCATACAAGGTTCCTTCAAAAGACTGAAATGTTGAATCACCCACCACATAGACAGTAGAAGAATCTTTATTCAGATCAATATATTCCTGGCTGGTAGAATCGTTTTCCATTCCAACGCGTATTATTGTTTCTTCTCCATCCTGCGTTGTCACGGTAATAGTATTTTCCGGCTGATTCAATTCATACTCAGACGCATCTTCTACATTCTCAAGAACTCTTTCTGCTTTCACCGAGTTTAGCGAACCAATCAAAGCATCAATCTTATCCTGATCTACCGGAAAAGCAGCTTCATCACTTTTCACCCAAGAATCTCCGTTTTTTTCAAAAGTAACTTCTTTTTTATCGATTATGAATTTAATAGATTTTACTTCATCAGACGTAACGGATATAATCTCCCGGGATTCCTCTTCTTCGCTCTCCGTTTCTTTGGCATCCTGCTTTGCCACGTAGGCTTTTACGCCTACGTAAGCTCCGCTGAGGATGACCAGAACGCCTACTGCTGTAATAAGGTTTACAGATTTTTTCTTCATCAGGCTTTTCTCCTCTTCAACCAGATCATAAATCCAACCAATAGGAATGCTCCCGGAATCAAGCCAATCACGCAAATTTTCCAGAAGCTTGCATCATATGCAGTCAAAGTCAGATAAGATACTTCCAGGCTCTTAGATGGAATTGAAATTGTTGTACTGTCTTCATTATCAACAAGAGCACTCAAAGAAGCCATCACAAGCTTTTCATTTCCTCCGGAAACCATCTGATTAATCTGGCTCTGAAGTAAATTTGATGTTGAATAGTAAATAATATGTGTTTCTTTATCTTCATCTACAGTTTCCGTAATGCTGACTCCTAAATCAAATGGTCCATCAACGTCACCATCTTCTTTCTCGAGCGTTCCACTGTTTACATTCGTCTTGGAATATGCACTATCAGAAGTTGTAAGAAGGCTCTCAATGTTTACAGTATCCCTCACATCCTCAGACTTCTGGATTCCTTGTGCCCCTGGCATAAGAATATAATATCCGGAAGAAACAAGATCTGAAGTAATATCCGTACTGTTTATAGTCGGTACAAGATAATAAGGCATCTGCGCTGCATAATGCTGAGAATCCCCTTCAAATACCAGACCATCTACTCTATTTATACCATAATTTTCCAGTACTGCGTCAAAATTCGGCATTTCCTGGCCTGTGTAATCAGAGAAGATCATTGCTTTTCCGCCGTTTTCCAAATACTCAATCAGTGCTGTTTTCTCATCTTCTGAGATATCCGTTGTAGGAGAATCAATCAAAAGGCAGCTTGTATCCTCCGGAACAGTCCCTTCTGTCAACAAATTCAAGGACTTGATTTCCATATTTGCTTTCTCAATATCCTCTTTTACTGTCGAATCCAGTTCCTGTTCCCCATGTCCCTCTAGCGTATACATTACCGGCAGGTCTTCACTTGTCACATATGCGATAGCACTTGTAATCTGTCCTTCCCCATCAAACCCAGTTGTCTGATAACTATAAGTATTGTAATCCATTGTTGATTCGTATATATTGTTATAATTTATAACTTTGTTTCTATCACCGCACACAACGATCAGACTGTTAGATGATAAATTATCATTTGTGTATTCACTAACAAATTTAGGATTTACAACAGGATCTTTCTGTTCTACAGTAATATGTTCAGACTCATCCGCATATCTCTGAAGCAAATTGCTGATAGTTTCATCTTCGCTTCCACTTTGGGCAATCTGATATATGGTTACATCTTTATCCAGATTCTTCAGCATTGCCTTTGTTTCGTCTCCAATTGTATATAATTTTTCAGAACTGATATCAAGCTGTGTGTATTTAGAAGGGAGATTCCCAGCAATCATATTTATAACAATAATGATTGCAATAAATACAACAATCATAACAGAACCATAGCTTCCATTTTTCAGATGCTTAATATTTATTGTATCTTTAAATCTCTTTTTGCATTTCTTGTTAATATTGTTATTATTATTCGGATTCGCTGCATTTTCCTCGTTTTCTATTTTTATATCATTATTGTTATTGTTTTTCTTATTAAAAAGCATTTCTTCCCACCTCCTTAGCTCCAACGTCTCTTCAATATTGTTTGCATAGTAAGGAATATACATATCGCAATCACAGATATAAAGTACAATATTCCGGTCACATCAAAAATACTGTTTGTAAAGTTTTCAAAATGAGAACTTAAATTAAATACCTCCAGCACCTTCTGAATTCCACCTTCAAATACACTGGATTTCACCACATAAACAATCACTAATATGGCCTCTCCAACAGCACAAGCAATACCTGAAATCACTACATTTTTAATCATGCTATAGATCATAAGGCTCGCCGCAATGATCAAAAGTCCAAAGGTCACACATGTGGACATTGCTGTCTGTGAAAAGAAGGATGAGATACCATTCATCATATAAAACGCAAATAAAAATACAAAGGTCAGAACCGCAGCAATAACCTGGCTTTCAGTGATTGCAGAAAAAAATACGCCGATTGCAATATTTGCGCAACCCAAAAGGAAAAATCCAAGAAGAGCTGTGTATGAAGAACCATAGGCTACTGTTCCGAATTTTGACATGAGCAACGGATAGGTTGCCAGAACTGCAATAGGAATTGCATAAATGGTAACAAGCGCCAGATATTTTCCCATTACAATGCCAAATACAGATACCGGAGAGGTTAGCAGAAGCTGATCGGTTTTCTGTTTTCTTTCTTCAGCAAGTACACGCATGGTCAGGATCGGTACTGCGATCAGAAACACGAAGGTCATCGCATTTAATGTGTATTCGAACTTTGGATATGCCGCAGTAAGCTGATATGCGGAGAAATAAATTCCTGCAATAAGCAGTACAAAAAACATAAACAGATATCCAACCATTGATGTCAGGTAGCTTTTCAGCTCCCTCTTATAAATAGCAAGCATGTTTTACTCTTCCCCCTTTTCTTCGTCAGAAGTCTCTATTTCTGCCTCTTCATTCCCAGAATTTTCATCTTCACTCAGATACTTTTCTGCGTCTGCAGCAGTTTTAAAGAAGCGCTTTCCAGCTTTTTTCCCGGATTCATCTTTATCCTCTTTCTCACTTTCTGTAAGTTCAAGGAAAATTTCCTCCAGAGATACTTTCTTAGACTGCATTTCGAGAATCGGGCAGTCAGCTTTTACCATGCTATAGAATACTTTTTCACGTACATCTGCATTTTCCTGTGCCGCCACTGTAACTTTGTATATGCCTTCTTCCGTATTCTTCGCATCTTTCCTGACTGAAACCTCTTTCACATCTTCTATTCCCTCTAAGGCAGCTCTGATTACATCTTTCTGACCTTTTACAAGGAGATTCAGATTATTGGAGCCTGCTGCCAGTTTTCCAAGGTTCTCTGGTGTATCGCTGGCAACCAGCTTTCCATGAGAAATAATCAGCACATAATCGCAGATCGCACTTACTTCCGAAAGAATATGGGAACTTAGGATTACAGTGTGTTTCTTTTTCAATCCCTTAATCAGCTCACGAATTTCGTTGATCTGTTTCGGATCAAGTCCTACAGTTGGCTCATCCAGAATGATGACTTCCGGGTATCCAAGCACTGCCTGCGCAATGCCAACTCTCTGTCTGTAACCTTTTGAAAGGTTCTTGATCAGACGGTTTTTCATGTCTGTGATTTTGACCATATCCATAATTTCTTCAATCATGGATGCTTTTTTATCTTTTGGAATTTTTTTCAGATCTGCAACAAATTTCAGATATTCCAGAACTGTCATATCAAAATAAAGGGGCGGCTGTTCAGGCAGATAACCAATACATTTTTTCGCCTCCTCAGGTTCCTCCAGAATATCATGACCGTCGATTACTACTGTTCCTTCGGTGGATGCAATGTATCCGGTTATCATATTCATGGTAGTAGATTTTCCAGCTCCGTTAGGACCAAGGAAACCATAAATCTTACCTTTCTCGATTTCAAAGGAAAGATGGTCTACAGCAGTGTGGTCGCCGTAACGTTTGACCAGATTTTTAACTTCAATCAAGTTTCTTACCTCCTTCAATTTGCAGATAACCTGGTATTGTGTTTTCTGCAAAAACGCACACTTCATTTCTCCCGGCTATCTATCTATGTTAATTTTATGTACAACCTGTGAGGAAATTTAGATAATTGTGTGAGAAAACTGTGATTATTTTGTGTTGGAAATGTGTTTTTGAAACAACTTGACTATTTATATAAAAAAGATTTCAGAAAACATTTCTGCTTTCTGAAATCTTTTTTATAGCCTATGCTAAAGGCTCCTTAGACGGCAGCCCAGCTTTTCTTGGATATTTTTTGGCTGTTGTTTTCACCTTTTTAATCACCGCAAAGGAGCGATCCATATCGGTATCCATAAGTGAAAATTTCACAACATTCTGAACTTCTCCCCCGAGGATTTTTACTGCTTTTTCTGCCTGAGCAAGTTCCTCATCGATTTTGCCGGATTTATAGGAAATGAAGCAGCCGCCTTCTTTTACGAAAGGGATGCAATACTCGGAAAGGGTACTCAAATTGGCTACGGCACGGGAGACGCAGAAATCATATTTTTCTCTGTGCTCCTTCTGTTTTGCGTAGTCTTCAGCTCTCCCGTGAACCGCAGTTACGTTCTTAAGTCCCAGCATTTCAATTACCTCATTCAGGAAATTTACTCTTTTGTTCAGGGAATCCAGAAGGGTGATCTTCAACTCCGGGAAAGCAATTTTCAGTGGGATTCCCGGAAAACCTGCACCGGTTCCAATGTCAATGGCGGATTTTCCGGCAAGCTTATTCTGGTCAAAATCACTTACCTTTACAATCGAAAGGCTGTCCAGAAAATGCTTCAGAATTACCTCATTATACTCTGTAATTGCAGTCAGATTCATCACTTTATTTTTCTCCACAAGGTACTCATAATAGGTGATAAACTGCTTTTTCTGATCCTGAGAAAGAGCAATTCCAAGCTCTTCAAAGCCTTTCTCAAAGAGGGTTAAATCGTATTCCATATATGTCTCCTTACGTTAAACTATTTGATATTTTTATCCGTTAAAGCACAGTTCTTCCCGTACTGCTCCATATAAACCAGCAGCACTGAGATATCAGCCGGTGAAACACCTGAAATTCGAGACGCTTGTCCAATAGATACCGGTCGGTATAATTCCAGTTTCTGGCGTGCTTCAATGCGCAGGCTCTTTACATTTTCGTAATCCAGGTTTTCCGGAATTTTCTTAGCCTCCAGCTTCTTAAATTGCTCTACCTGCTTCATTTGGCGACGAATATATCCATCATATTTAATATTAATATTCACCTGTTCCTGTACATCCCAGGCAAGCTGCGGACGGTTCTTATCAATTGGCGCCACATCCTCATAAGAAAGCTCCGGTCTGCGGATCAGCTCTGCAAGACTGATTCCGGATTTCAGAGGAGTGCTTCCATGACATTCCAGAATACTCTGAACTGCTTCTGTCATTCCCACATTAGTATTTTCCACACGCTGTATTTCTTCCTGGATCAGGTGCTCTTTTTCTACTACTTTTGCATAGGTTTCATCATCTACAAGGCCTACTTCCCAACCTTTTTTGCGAAGTCTCAGATCCGCATTATCCTGGCGGAGAAGCAAACGGTACTCTGCGCGGCTTGTCATCATACGATAAGGTTCATGGTTTTCCTTTGTAACCAGATCATCAATGAGAACGCCGATATATGCCTCAGAACGATCCAGAATCAGCTGGTCTTTTCCAAGTACTTCCATGGCCGCATTGATGCCGGCGATCAATCCCTGGGCTGCTGCCTCCTCGTATCCAGAGCTTCCGTTAAACTGTCCGCCGCTGAAAAGTCCTTTGATTTTCTTAAATTCCAGTGTTGGATAAAGTTGTCTTGGATTGATGCAGTCATACTCGATCGCATAAGCATTTTTCACGATTTTGGCATGCTCAAGGCCTGGTACGCTGTGGTACATTGCCTCCTGCACATCCTCCGGAAGGGAGCTTGACATGCCGCCGATATACATCTCATTTGTATACAGGCCTTCTGGCTCAATGAACACCTGATGTCTCTTTTTATCTGCAAAACGAACTACTTTATCCTCAATAGAAGGACAATAACGCGGACCGGTTCCCTCGATCATACCGGAATACAGCGGGGAACGATCCAGGTTTGCACGAATAATGTCGTGGGTAGTCTCATTGGTGTAAGTCAGCCAGCAGGATTTCTGCTCAATCTGCACATCCTCCGGGTCTGTGGAAAAGGAAAACGGCACCACTCTTTCGTCGCCGAACTGCTCTTCCATTTTGCTGTAATCAATGGTATTTCCTGCAATTCTGGCAGGTGTTCCGGTCTTGAAACGGAACATTTCGATTCCAAGTTCCTTCAGGGAATCGGTCAGATAATTTGCCGCCTGAAGTCCATTGGGGCCTGTATAATTGCTTACATCACCGTAAATGCATCTTGCCTTCAGGTAAGTTCCGGTACACAAAACAACTGCCTTACAGTGGTAAACAGCACCGGAATAAGTTTTTACGCCTGTAATTTTTCCATCCTCTACAAGAAGCTTCGTCACCTCTCCCTGGCGAATGGTCAGGTTCTCCTGATTCTCCAGGGTTTTTCTCATTTCGTTGCTGTATGCCTGCTTGTCGGCCTGGGCGCGAAGGGAGTGGACTGCAGGGCCCTTGGAACAGTTCAGCATTTTTGACTGAATAAAGGTCTTGTCAATATTCTTTCCCATTTCACCCCCAAGTGCATCCAGTTCGCGAACCAGATGTCCCTTGGAGCTTCCGCCTACATTTGGGTTACAGGGCATCAGAGCAATGCTCTCCGCACTTACCGTAAACATAATCGTATTCAGCCCAAGTCTTGCACCTGCCAGTGCCGCCTCGCAGCCTGCATGACCGGCTCCAACCACTACAATATCATAATTTTCTTCCAATGTTTTCATGATCCTTCTCCTCGTATAATCTACGCATCTATCCTTTTATTTTCCCATGCAGAATTTGCTGAAAATCTCATTCACCAAATCCTCTCCTACTTCCTCTCCGATTATCCGGCCAAGGCTTGCATACGCAGCCATCAGATCGATGGAAAAGAAGTCCTCCGGCATTCCATCTTCAATGCTTCTTTGTACCATTTTAAGGCTTTCTGCTGCTTCTTCCAAGGCCTCTTTATGACGGGCATTTGTAATATAAACCTCATCATTAAAGGAGATTTTCCCACTGAAGAACATAGACTTAATAGTCTCTGCAAGCTGCGCAATTCCAGTTTCTTCTTTTGCTGAAACAGGAATAACCGGATGGGATAGCTTCTTTTCCAGTGCTTCTATACTTACTGCAGGAGCAAGATCTGTTTTGTTATAAAGTACAATAGCTTTTCTGTTTCTCAGCATCTCTATAATTTCCTCATCATTTTCATCAAGAGGTGTAGAACTGTCAACTACATACAAAATCAAATCTGCATCCCTGGCTGCCTCACGTGCACGGGATACGCCGATTTTTTCCACAATGTCCTGTGTTTCACGTATCCCTGCGGTATCTACAATTTTCAGGGTAATTCCGTGAAGAGTAATATATTCCTCCAGAATATCTCTTGTTGTACCCTCAATATCCGTTACAATGGCTTTATTTTCTCCTACAAGAAGGTTTAGCAGGGAAGACTTTCCTGCATTCGGCTTGCCTACAATAACTGTCTCGATTCCTTCCCGGATGATCTTGCCATCTGCAGAGGTTTTCAACAGTTCTTCGATAGATTTCTTCTCTTTTTCCACAATTTCCAAAAGCTTCTGTGGATATCCATCCAGACTGATATGTTCCGGATCATCCAGCGCAGATTCAATAAACGCAATTTCATATATCAGATCATCTCTGATTTCCCTGATAGACTTCTGAACAGACCCCTTCAGCTGACTCATGGAACTTTTGAGAGCATATTCATTCTTCGCCTGGATCACATCCATAACAGCCTCTGCCTGGGAAAGATCCAATCTGCCGTTCAAAAATGCTCTCTTGGTAAATTCTCCGGGTTCGGCTATTTTTGCACCGTTTTTCAGAACAGTTTCAAGAATACGATTCATAGCATAGACACCGCCATGACAGTCAATCTCTACGGTATCTTCTCCTGTGAATGTTTTGGGTGCGCGCATAACCATTATTAAAACTTCATCTACCACTTCTTCCTCATCATAAATGTAGCCATAATGAATCGTATGGGTGGATACTTCTTTAATCTTCTTTTTCCCGCCCTTAGAACGGTAAATGCGGGATATTACGTCCATAGCTTCCGGACCGCTGATTCGTATGATACCGATTCCCGAAGCACTCACAGCAGTAGATATCGCTGCAATTGTAGTATTCATGTGATTTCCTCCATGTATGTTGAGCTGCAATTATAAATTTCAAGCACACTTTTTCATTATACAAAAAAAGTTACCCCAGGGAAAGATGCTAAAACGAAAAGCATAACGCTTCCGTTTCTTCCATCTTTCACCTGGAATAACTTGCTTATTCATTCTGCAAATCTTTTATAACACATTCAAGTGCTTTATGCAAGCTGCACCGGAAAATTTTCCTGCTGTTTCAAGCTTGCTTCAGATTTACCATCTTTTTAATTTAACCACAACATGACGATATGGTTCTTCACCTTCGCTGACAGTCTCTACATACTTGTTACCCTGAAGTGCTGAGTGAATGATTCTTCTCTCATATGGATTCATCGGTTCAAGTACAACTGGCTTTCTTGTTTTCTTAACCTTGTAAGCAATTCCTCTTGCAAGATTCTCCAGAGTCTCTTTACGACGTCTGCGATAGTCTTCTGTATCAAGCTTAACCCTGATATAATTGCTCTTACCTTTATTTACAACAAGACTGGTGAGATACTGCAGAGAATCAAGGGTCTGTCCTCTCTTACCGATCAGGATTCCCATATCTTCTCCTTCAAATGCAACCTCCAGACAACCGTCATTTGTGTTGTATTTGGAAGTGATTTCCACTTCGCCAAGATTCATGGACGCAAATACGTCTCGAAGGAATACAATTGCTCTGTCCTCAATGTCTTTAATCTCAGCCGGATCTGTGATGATTTCAACAGGCTTGGACTGCTTTGGCTTCTCTTCTCTTGGCATTTTTTCTTTTACAGGTTTTTCTTTTGCCGGACGTTCTTTAAAATTTTTCTCTTTTGCAGGGCGCGGCTGTTTTTCCTTTGTTTCTTTAAAAGGTTTTGGCTCTTTCGGCTCTTTTACAGGAGCTTTTTCTTTCACCATCTCACTCTTTTGAGCCGGCTTCTCAGCTTTTACAAAAGCCTTAGGTGGCTTTTTATTGTGCTCTTCTTTAATCGCATCAACCTTAACAGTATCTACGATTCCCTGTATTTCATCCTCTTCAGAAACAGTATTGATCTTGCGTGCTTTGATAATTGCCGGTTTGCTTCCGATACCAAAAAATCCGGAACTACCTTCAGAAACCACTTCAATATCCAGCTGATCACTGGACACACCTAATTCGATACACGCCTTGGTGATTGCTTCATTCTTCGTTTTTGCTGAAAACTGGATAAACTCCTCCATCTATGAAACCCTCCGTTCCCGACCGTTACTTCTTCTTGTTTCTTTCGTCAAAATCCCTGACCATATTTGCTTTTGCTGTAATACTTCCAGCCTTCGCATTTCTTGCTTTCTGGTAGGATTCCTCAACTTTTCTGGCTCTTTCTTCTGCATTTGCATTGCTGGAGCCTTTATCAATCTTGGTATTGATATTTTTTGTAGACTGATTTGCCTGATTGGTAATCTTCTGCGGTGGAAGTCCTTCTTTGGTACGCTTCTTTTCAAGCTTCTTCATGTTTTCATTAATCAAATCATTAATGTCCATCTTATCCAACAGGCGGTTGATCACCAGCTGCTGTATGCTTCTTACAACTGCACTGGCAATCCAGTAAATACCAAGACCTACCGGGAAAGTAAAACAGAATACAGCTGACATAAGCGGCATAACTGTATTCATAGTCTTCATGGAAGCCTGCATAGTATCATTACTGTCACCAGAAGCTGCTGCCTGCGGCATAAGCTTATAGCTTATCACCTGAGTAGCCCATGAAAGAACAGGAATCATAATTGCAGCAATTGCCAGAGCTATGGAAGCTCCTTCAAAAGCAGCCTTAATGTAATTCAATGGCTGGTCTGCAATGTTAAGTCCGAAAAAGTTCTGCATCTTTGAAATCTCAGCAGCTGTAGTATTGATAGTATCTGAAAATCCGCTGAACTGATTCATAGATGCAAGATCCTTCCACTGAGAAGGAGACAATGCATAAAGGAAATCAATCACAGAATCACTGGTAGCCTTACCATTATCCAATGCAAGCTGTACACGGGTCATTTTATTGTCTGTAATAAAATTCTGAATCAGATCTGTATATCCGCTTACGCCAATAATCTGATCGACAAGACCTGTAAATACAGTCTTTACGCTTCCAACATAACCCGGAATTTTGTAAATTACCTGCCATAATGCCATCAGGACAGGAAACTGAATTAACAGCTGAACACAGCTTCCGGTAGGTGAAACACCGTATTTCTGATATACAAGCTGAGTTTCTTCCTGCATTTTCTGCATGGATGCCTGGTCTTTTTTATCTTTGTATTTCTTCTGAATCTTCTGAAGCTCTGGCTGCATAACACTGCTTAACTTAGAGAACTTCTGCTGCTTAACCTGCAACGGTGTCATAAGCAAATAGATAATAATACTAAAGATAATAATACAAAGACCCAGGTTCTGAATACCCACCAGATCCAGGACTCTGTAAATTCCATCCATGATCCAGCCCATAATTGAAGCCAGCTGACCAATAATAGGAGCACTGCTCTTCGTTAATAAAATCATATCCAAGTTTGTTTCCTCCTAGGCTTTAACTATTCAATTGTCAATGTTTTGCTGTATATAATTCCGGCTTACAATGTCATTTATTGGACTTTTATTGTAGAAATATTGTCTTATAAACCTATTATTGTAAAAAGAACGCTTTACAGCACCTTTTATGGTACAGGGTCGTATCCACCATGTGAAAAAGGATTACAGCGCAGAATTCTCCACGCTGCAAGAAGCCCGCCCTTAAGCGCACCATATTTTTCGATTGCTTCTAAACCATACTGAGAACATGTGGGAATATAAGGACATTTTGTTCTCTTCATCGGCGATATATATTTCTGATAGAGACGAATCATTCTGATCATGACATTCTTTGGTTTCCAGCTATTCATGATATTATTCTCCTGTAAAGCACTACTGCTCTTTTGACTTAACTGATTCGTTATCTGCTTCTTCAGAATGAACCTCAGCCTCACGGCAGATTTTCATTCTTCTGGCAAGATGCATAAGTGCACTTTCAATCTCCTGGTAAGTCCTGTCCTTTGCATTTGGTCTTGCAACTACTACAATGTCCAGTCCCTGACGAAATGATTTCTCATTCAGGCGATAGCTCTCTCTGATCAGTCTGGTGACTCTGTGGCGTACCACACTATTCCCTACTTTTTTACTTACTGATATTCCCAGACGATTCTCCATGTGCCTGTCATGGTTCTCAAGCACATACATCACCAGATACCGATTTGCCTGTGATGTTCCTTTTCGGTATACTCTTTGGAATTCGTTATTTTTCTTTAAGGAGTCTGAGTATTCCATCTGATTCTCCTTTTACTTATTTTCGTAATGCCGCATTCACATACATTCTTCTGTACTAAGCGGCATATTCAGATTTATTTCTTTATAGAAGAAAAGACCACAGAAACTGCGGTCTTAACGGTCTTAAGCAGATAACTGCTTTCTTCCTTTTAATCTTCTGGCAGCTAATACTTTACGTCCGCCTTTTGTGCTCATACGAGCTCTGAAGCCATGGACTTTCGCTCTAGATCTTTTTTTCGGCTGAAATGTCATTTTCATAGGTAAAGCACCTCCTTTATCTATATGGAATTTAAAATTATTAACCTAATCAGAACATCATTTCAATTATATTCATAAATGTCCTTCCCGTCAAGTAAAAATTCTTGCAAAATCAATTTTTTATTATCCACAAAGTTTTCCACACTGTGCATAACCTGTCATTTTAAAAAGGTTTACGTAACATTATCCACATTTTGTGGATAACTTGTGGATAACCTGGGGATTATCAGCAAAAATATCCACTTTTGACTGTTGATTTTAACGCAAATATCACAAAAATCCATGTTTTTCGAGGGGATTCGACAGTGGATAGAGTTATACACATAATTTTTCATTATTGAAACCAGTAAAACCATGTTATGGTAACCAGAATAGTTATCAACCTTTTTATCCACATTTATCCACACACAAAATGTTGATAACTTTCCAGTTTATTCACAAGATATCCCCCATTTTTTTCCTGGAATTTTTTTATTATCCACTGCAATTTTTTTAAATTGTGGATGTTTTGTGGACAATTCTGCACTTTTCCCCAGTTATTTTTCCTGTTTTCATATTAAAAACTACATTTTTCCATCTGCCTGACCATTCTTTTACGCCAATCCACAATAATCCTGTTTTGTTCTCCTGATGTATATATTTTTCCACATAAATTTCCTATATAAATAAGATTTTATCGTTGCGAAAAAACCGGATTTATTATAATATATATAAGGATATTTATGTCCGTTTATCAAAATGTCAGCCATAAACAGGAATTTTTCCGGGATACATACGTAAATTATGGTTCTGTTCACTGATATTTTGATAAACGGACATGTCGCCAACGGACGGCATCACTTAATATAAGAAAGAATCCGATGTGTACGGGAGGAAAACATGAGCACAGTAATAGAAAAATGGGATGAAATCCTGGAAATTGTGAAAAAGGAGCACGATCTTTCCGATGTTCGCTTCGATACCTGGCTGAAACCTCTGAAGGTTTTCGACGTAAGTGGAAATGTGGTTACCATTATCGCATCTGATCAGGTACGTTTAAGCTATATTAATAAAAATTATAAACTGCCTCTGCAGGTTACAATAAGCGAAGTTACCGGAATGACGGATTGTGAAGTTAAATTTATCCTTCCAGAAGATGTTCCCACCAAGAAATCTACTTCCGAACCCACACCTGATCAGAATAACCGTTTTAAGGACAGATGCGAAGAGGCGAATCTGAATCCGAAATATACATTTAATACCTTTATCGTGGGCAGCAACAACAAGCTTGCACAGGCTGCAGCCCTGGCAGTAGCGGAATCTCCGGGAAATACCTACAATCCATTGTTTATTTATGGTGGAGCCGGGCTTGGCAAAACTCACCTTATGCATTCCATTGCCCACTTTATTATTGAAAATGATGATAACAGCAAGGTTCTCTATGTTACCAGTGAAGAATTTACAAATGAGCTGATTGAGACGATCCGTAACGGAAATAATACAGCTATGAGTAAGTTCCGTGAGAAATACCGTAACATTGATGTCCTTCTTATTGATGATATTCAATTTATTATAGGAAAAGAATCTACTCAGGAAGAATTTTTCCACACCTTCAACAGTCTTTATAGTGCCAATAAGCAAATTATCATATCTTCAGATAAACCTCCGAAGGATATGGAAATTCTGGATGAGCGCTTCCGCTCAAGATTCGAATGGGGACTGATCGTAGATATTACATTGCCTGATTATGAAACCCGAATGGCTATTCTTCATAAGAAGGAAGACATGGATGGTTATAATGTAAGTGAAGATGTTATTAAATATATTGCCAATAATATCAAATCCAATATCCGTGAACTGGAGGGTGCATTTAATAAAGTAGTTGCATATGCGAAGCTTGAGAAAAAAGAGGTAACTCTTGAGCTTGCAGAGCAGGCACTAAAGGATATCATCGCACCGAACGAAAACAAACAGATTACTGCAGATTACATTATATCTATGGTAGCAGAGCATTATAATGTAAGTACTGCCGACCTTTGCGGAAATAAAAGAAGTTCCAAGATTGTTATGCCAAGGCAGGTTGCCATGTACCTTTGCCGTGAAATTCTGGCCATCCCGCTGAAAAATGTAGGACAATATCTTGGAAATCGTGACCATACAACCGTTATGCACGGTGTCGAAAAAATCGAAAAAGAGCTCCAGAACAATGAGCAGCTGCAGAGTACCATCGATACTTTAAAGAAAAAAATTAATCCACAAACTTAACACAATTTTTCCACATTTCATGTGTATAAGATGTTGATATTATGTGTATTAATGTGAATAACTTTTGCCGCAAAAATCGTAAATGTGGTTTTACACAGGTTATTCACACTCAAAAACCATAGTTTTACACGAAGTTATCCATATCCGAAATCCTTTTATTCACTGGGCGGAAGGTAGTTTTTCACATATTCACATCCCCTACGGCGGATACTGCGGATATCTTCTTAAATATATTTAATAAAAAACCCATTTTCTCCAGAAAGGAAGTTATACACATTATGAAAATCATTTGCTCCAAAACAAACCTGTTGAAGAGCGTCAGCATTTCATTAAAAGCTGTACCCTCAAAAACAACAATGCCAATTCTGGAATGTATTTTAATTGATGCATCTTCTAATCAGATTAAATTTACTACTAATGACATGGAACTTGGAATTGAAACCATTGTTGATGGTTCTATAGAAGAAAAAGGAATTGTTGCGTTAAATGCAAAAATCTTTTATGAAATTATCCGCAGACTTCCTGACAATGATGTTACCATCAAAACAGATGATAAATACACTGCAACAATCACTTGTGAAAAAGCAAAATTCAATATTCCAGGAAAATCAGGAGAAGATTTTGCATATTTGCCTATAATAGAAAGAGATGATCCCCTAACTATCTCTCAATATACATTGAAAAACATGATTTATCAGACAATATTCTCAATTGCAGTTAATGATAACAACAAATTAATGACGGGCGAACTGTTTGAAATTAAGAATAATTGTCTGAAAATAGTCTCTCTGGATGGACACCGTATTGCCATTCGTAAGATGCAGCTGAAAAAAGACTATTCTGACCGTAAAGTTGTAGTTCCAGGCAAAACCCTGAACGAAATCAGTAAGATACTCTCCGGAGAAATGGATGATATTGTCAGCATTTATTTTACTAACAACCATATTTTGTTTGAATTTGATCAGACTATGGTTGTTTCACGACTGATTGAAGGTGAATATTTCCGTATTGACCAGATGCTTTCCAGTGATTATGAAACGAAGCTGTCTATTAACAAAAAAGAATTTCTGGATTGTATTGATCGTGCAACACTTCTTGTTCGAGAAGGTGATAAAAAACCAATTATTATTCATATCACAGACAATAACATGGAACTGAAGATAGATTCTGCTATGGGTTCTATGAATGAGGACATTGATATTGAAAAAGAGGGAAAAGATATTCTTATTGGCTTTAATCCTAAATTCTTAATTGATGCCCTTAAGGTTATTGATGATGAAATAATAGATATTTATCTGGTAAATCCAAAGGCACCGTGTTTTATCAGAGACCAGGAAGAAACTTACACATATCTGATCTTACCGGTTAACATAAATCAGAGCCAGGCAAGATAAATACTTTTGTTTAGTAAAATGGAATATGCTGTATGAAAAGCAGCAGGAGGGATATTTTGGAAATCAGGATTAAAGACGAATTCATTAAGCTTGGACAGGCGCTGAAGCTGGCAGATCTTGTTTCAGATGGAGTTGAAGCAAAATATGTGATTAATGATGGCCTTGTAAAGGTTAATGGGGAAGTTGATAACAGAAGAGGACGTAAGGTTTATAGTGGTGATATTATTTCCTATAATGGTCAGGATGTGAAGGTTCTGTCGGGAAAAGAGTGATATGGCTTATATCGAATCCATAAAATTAAGCAATTTTCGAAACTATGAATCACTGGAGCTTTCTTTCGACAAAGGGACAAATATTTTCTATGGGGATAATGCCCAGGGAAAAACAAATATTTTGGAATCTGTATATCTTTGCGGAACCAGTAAGTCACACAAAGGAAGCAAGGATAAAGAAATTATTCGTTTTGGTCAAGAAGAGTCCCATATTCGGATGATAGTGGGAAAAGATTCTATGTCTTATAAAATTGATATGCATCTGCGGAAAAATAAAGCCAAGGGTGTGGCAATCAACGGACTTCCCATTAAGAAGGCCAGGGAACTGCTTGGTGTGGTGAATCTGGTTTTCTTTTCTCCGGAGGATTTAAATATTATCAAAAATGGTCCTGGAGAGCGCAGAAGGTTTATGGATTCTGAGCTTTGCCAGTTGGATAAGCTGTATCTTACAGACCTTGCAGGTTACAATCATATTTTGAATCAGAGAAATAAGCTTTTGAAAGATATGTACAGACAGCCGGAGCTTGGTTCTACCTTAGATGTGTGGGATATGCAGCTTGTTACTTATGGCCGTAAAATTATTGATAAAAGAAGAGAATTTGTGGAAGCTCTGAATGAGATTATCAGTGAAATTCACCGGAATCTTACTGGTGGTATTGAAAATATAGAAGTAGTTTATGAACCTAGTGTAGAGAGTGAAGAATTGGAGCAGAATCTCTGGCACAATAGAGAGCGGGATCTCCGAATGAAAATGACATCTTCAGGACCTCACAGGGACGATCTGATGGTTTCTGTGAATGGAATCGATATTCGTAAATACGGTTCACAAGGACAACAAAGAACAGCTGCGCTTTCTTTGAAATTGTCGGAAATTTATCTGGTGGAGAAGATTATTCACGATAAACCGGTTTTACTTCTGGATGATGTGCTTTCTGAACTGGATAGCAGCAGGCAGAATTATCTTCTTGATAGTATACATGATATCCAGACCATGATCACTTGTACCGGTCTGGATGATTTTATCAGTCATCAGTTTCAGATCAACAAAGTATTTCATGTTGTAGCAGGACAAGTTTATTTGCCACATAAATAAGCTTGCGAAGTAGAATAGGTTATGCTAAACTTGCAGTAACTATGGAAAGTTGGTGAAAATTTTGGATAAAGAAGAATTTCGGGTTAAACTTGAAGAGATTAATCATTTAGTAGAACAGAAAGATTATAAAGGTGCTATGAATGTAGTAGACAGCATTGACTGGCGCCGTGTAAAAAATGTTCGGACACTTTGTGTGGTGGGTGAGATTTATGCAGCTAATAAGCGCTATGAGGATAGTAAGGAAATTTTCCTTCTTGCTTATCATAGAGCTTCTATCGGTAAAAACATTCTTTATCGCCTTGTAGAGGTTTCTCTGAAAATGGGAGATGTCTCTGATGCAGTGGAATTTTATGAGGAGTATAGAGAAGTTGCACCGAATGACAATACCCAGTATATTCTGAAATACAAAATATTAAGAGAGAAGAAAGCACCTCTTGCAGAACAGATTAAGGTTCTGGAGGACTATAAAGAGAAGGAATTTACTGAGAAGTGGTCCTATGAGCTTGCAAAGCTGTATTATCAGGATGGAGACAAAGAAAAATGTCTTGAACTTTGCAATGAAATTATTCTCTGGTTCAATGAAGGCAGTTATGTTATGAAGGCCATGGATCTGAAGCAGAGAATGGGTGCTCTTAAGGGCGAGGAAAAAGAACGTTATGAGCAGCAGTTTGTGCCTAAGCTTTTAAAACCTGAGGAAATGGAAAGCATCAAGGAAGAGACTGCAGAAAAAACAGCAGAACCTCAGAATGATCAGAGTGAGCAGGAAATTGAAAGCATCCAGATCAAATCTGAAGAGCTGGATGAAGTAGAAAGTCTTCAGGATAAGATCTCCAAGGGTCTCCGTGATATTTTCGGAAGTCGCAAGATGGAAGAAACTGAAGAAAGTGTAATTTCTTCTGGGGTTAGTGGAGAAGTTCAGGAGGAGATGCTCCGCGATCCGGCATCTGAAAAAGAGTATGCAAGCGTACCTGAGCTTGAGCCGGAAACCGGAAAGCTTAAAGCTGAAGAAGCAAAAACAGCTGAACCGAAAGCAGTTGAAGCTGAAGAGAAATTTGTTCCGAATACAGAAAGCAATGCAGATGAGGTTGTGGAAGGGGAAATAGTGGAAGAACCTGAAACGGCTGAGACTGCAGAAGAAACTTCCGATACGGAAACTGAGCAAAAAGCAGCTGAAGAGCCGCAGGAGGCAGCACCTCTGAAAATGCCGACTCTTAATATTCCGGAATCTATGAAAAATATGAATCCGGATGAAGTTGAAATTCCAAAGGCTCCGGCTCAGAATAATCTTTTCAGTGAAGAATCTGAAGAGGATAAAGAGACTGAAGAAGAGAAGAAAGAAGTTGACTTGAAGGACTTCAATCTTGAAGATACCATTCTTGCAGCAGCATCTGCTCAGGGTATTGAAATTCCGGATGAACAGCCCGATGAAGAAAAAGTTGAGGAGGAGAATGAGGAAATTGCAGAAGCTGCAAAAGAAGTTCCGAAGAAATCTTCCCCGAAAAAGAAACCTGTTGTAGAGCTTGAAGAAGAGGAATTCCTTAGCGAGGAAGATCTTCAGGCGGCAGAAGATGAATTCATGAATGGACCTGCCGGACATAGAAATACAGATGATGCCATGTCAGAGGATGAATTTATTGCCAACATGCTTAAAGAAAGCATGGGACAGGATGAAGATGAGATTCCGAATATTGCAGCTGTAGAGGATGCAGAAGAAGTGGACGATGATTCTGATGACGACCAGTATGATGAGGAGACAGAAGACGAATCTGAGGCTGAGGAAGAAACAGACAAAATTTCTCTTAGCGAAGAGGAAGAATTAGAGCAGTTTATTGATTCTATCCAGCCGAAGAAGAAAAACAATCCATCGGACATTATTCCAAGAGAGAAGTCTCTTACAGATGATGAGAAGAAACTGTTTACATATTTTGTAAAGGTTCCGGGAATGAAGGAGCAGCTGATCAGTGCACTTTGTGATGTGCAGATGGCAGCAGCAGATAAGACATCCAAAACTGGAAATGTTATTGTTATGGGTGGCAAAGAAACCGGTAAGACCCGATTGATCGCAAGCCTGATTCCGGCAATCTGTAAGGAACTGAATCTGCCGGCATCTAAGGTTGCTTATGTATTTGCCGACCAGCTTAATGAGATGGAAATTCCAAAGGTAGTGAACAAGCTTCGCGGTGGTTTTCTGGTTATTGAGAACGCAAATCAGCTTACAGCAGAAACAGTAGAAATTCTTGATAAAGCAATGGAATTCCGTACAGATGGACTTACTGTAATTATTGAGGATGAGAAAATCGGAATGCGCAAGCTGATTGCAAGATTCCCGAAATTTGCAAAGAAATTTACATCTATGATTAATATTCCGGTATTTACCAATGATGAGCTTGTAAATTTTGCGAGAGTTTATACAAAAGAAAATGGCTATAAGATTGATCAGATGGGTATGCTTGCATTATATAATCTGATTGGTGTGAACCAGAAGGAAGATCAGCCGATGAGCATTGGAGCTGTCAAGGATATGCTTGACACTGCAATGGCGAAATCTCAGGGCGGACTTCTGAAGTTCAACAAGAAAAAGAGAGTTGACCGTGACGGATTTACGGTTCTTTATGAGAAAGATTTTGCAAAATAAATAATTAACAATGCAGCGGCATTTAAGCTGCTGACAATATTTTAATAAAAAAGAAAGAGGAAATTAACATGACCAGACCTTATTTAGGAAACCCGAAGTATACCATTGAAGTTCTTCAAAAGTATAATTTTGCTTTCCAGAAAAGGTTTGGTCAGAATTTTCTTATTGATACCCATGTTCTGGAAAAAATTATAGATGCATCCCAGATTACAAAGGATGATTTTGTGCTGGAAATCGGACCGGGTATTGGAACAATGACTCAATATCTGGCAGAGGCGGCCAGAGAAGTTGTGGCTGTGGAGATTGATAAGACATTGATTCCTATTCTGGAAAACGATACTCTTAAGGATTGGGACAATGTGACTGTGATTAACGAGGATATCTTAAAAGTGGATATTGCAGCGCTGGCACAAGAGAGAAATGACGGTAAGCCTATCAAGGTAGTTGCAAATCTTCCGTACTACATTACTACCCCAATTATTATGGGCCTTTTTGAAAATCATGTTCCTATTTCATCTATCACTATTATGGTGCAGAAAGAGGTTGCAGACCGAATGCAGGTTGGTCCGGGAACAAAAGATTATGGTGCGCTGTCACTGGCAGTGCAGTATTATGCAAAGCCGCAGATCATTGCTAACGTTCCGCCAAATTGCTTTATGCCAAGACCAAATGTAGGAAGTGCAGTGATTCAGCTGGTACGTTATGAGGAGCCGCCTGTACAGGTTGAGAATGAGAAACTGATGTTCCGCTTGATTCGTGCATCCTTTAATCAGCGCCGAAAAACATTGGTAAATGGTTTAAAAAATTCACAGGAACTGAATTTCTCCAAGGAAGAGATAGAAAAAGCTCTGGAGGAAACCGGAATTCCGGTAAATGTAAGAGGAGAGGCTCTTACATTAAAGGAATTTGCAGATCTGGCTAATGTATTTAATAAATTAAGATAAACGTAAGAAAATAAAAATCACCCGGTGGCTAAACGGGTGATTTTTATTTTGTCTCAAATATATTTTTTAAAAGGAAGGAGAGTCAATCACTTCTAGGTGACTGACATATGAAAAAGAAATTTTATAAAAATAATGTTGGCTGTTATTATTTTTATGATGTTAGTATATCGGGAAAGTTTGAAAGAATCGTGTTGTTCTTATGAAAAATTAGTGAACGAAATTAAAAAGATTTGTAACTGCTGCAAAAGAAAGCTTTTTTTTGGATATTAGTTATAAAAAGATTATAAAGTTTTTAGATACATTTTACAAATTAAAAGGGACAATATAGTATAATAGACGTTAATTAGGAGGTAACTATCATGATAAAAATAAAAAAATCAGCAGCATTCATTCTTGCAGGAGTTCTTGTGTGTTCCGCACCAATACCAGCTATGGCATCTACAGATACAGAGGTAGTAGAGAGTCTTCTTGACAGTGGAATTGATTTTCTTGCATCTGATCCCCAGAAAGCAGTGGATATTATTATGTATGCCAAGGACCTTGTGGATCAGCAGAATATTACAGATGATCAGGTAAGAAGTGCTATTAATCAGGCTGCAGATCATTTTGATGTAGAGCTATCTGAAGCTGAGGTGGATTCTCTTGTTTCAGTAGTGCGTAAGGTATTAGACGCACAGATTAACGAAGATGCATTGAGAAATGATGTCGATTCTGTTTGTAATAAGCTTAAGGATATGGGCGTGACAAAGGATGATGCAAAGAGCCTTATATCAAAGTTAATAGATTTTGCAAAAGGATTGTTAGAATAAAATAAGGAAATGTGCAAAATGTATAACTTTACCAAGCTAAAGTATAAAACATAATGTATTAAACTTATAAAAAAAGAGGAAAAAGAAAGAATAAATTGTGCAAATAAACCAAAAGTTCATTATTAGTTCATAGTTTATTCATAAATGTCTGATACTATATAATCAGTTCGAAAGAACACACACACAGAAGACGTTGTAATGACACCATTACACATAAAATTTTTTCATAATAATCGCCCCGGCAGTTACTGTCGGGGCACTCCTCGTTTTATGCGAGGATTTTTTTTATTTGCAAGGAAAATCTGGTGTGCTATAATGAAGCAAAAAAATGAAGCAAAAAAATGAAGCAAAAAAATGAAGCAAAAAAAGGAGTCATAGATTATGACAGAGACAATGAAGGATTACGAAGCTGAACTTGAAGCTTCTTTTAAAAAAATTGAAGAAGGCGATATTCTCACAGGAACAGTTGTAAGTGTAGATGATAAAGAAATTATTGTAGATTTGAAATATTATGCAGAGGGGATTATTCCGGTTGAGGATTACAGCAGAGAACCGGACTTTCATGTAAAAGAAGAGGTACATCCCGGAGATGAGGTTTCCGCAACAGTAGTAAAAAAAGATGATGGAAATGGTAATATTCTTTTATCCAGAACAGAAGCGACAGATGTTCTTGCATGGGATAAATTAAAAGAACTGAAAACAACAGGAGAAGTTCTTGATGTAGTAATAAAAGGTGTGGTAAATGGTGGTGCAGTTGCTTATGTAGAAGGGGTGCGTGGTTTTATTCCTGCATCAAAGCTTGCGCTTGAATATGTTGAGGATACTAACGAATATTTAAACCGACATATTCAGGTTCAGGTAATTGATGTGAATAAAGAGGATAAGAAATTGATTCTTTCTGCAAAAGAAATCCTTAGAGAAAAGGCTGAAGAGGAAAGAAAAAATAAAATTTCCAATATTCAGCCAGGGCTTGTAACAGAAGGAACTGTAGAAAGCCTTCAGCCATACGGTGCATTTGTAGATCTTGGAAACGGAGTATCCGGTCTTGTTCATATTTCTCAAATCTGTGAAAAGAGAATCCGTAAGCCGTCTGAAGTTCTTGCTGTAGGTGATAAAGTAAAAGTAAAGGTTACAGCTGTAAAAGACGGGAAATTAAGTCTTAGCATCAAGGAAGCTACAGATATGATGGCAAAGGAAGTGGAGGAGGAAGAAATACAGATTCCTCAGTCAGGAGAAGAGGCAACTACATCTCTTGGAGCGTTATTTGCAAATATTAAACTGAATTAATAAACAAAGTACAGTGGAAGACAAGAAGCCATTTTATAATTGAATTTTCAGAAGGAAGAATGTGAATGAAGAATCAGAAAGTATTTGTAATGGGACATAAAAATCCGGATACAGATTCCATTTGCTCCGCGATTGCTTATGCTGATATTAAAAACAGAACTACTCAGACAAAGCGTTATATTCCAAGACGTGCCGGTCAGATCAATGAGGAAACGCAGTATGTGCTGAATCGTTTTGGCGTACAGCCGCCTCCGTATCTGGGAAATATCGGAACACAGGTAAAGGATATGGATATTCGTCCTAAGCCGGACACAGACCGTACAATGTCTTTAAAAAATGCCTGGGATATGATGCAGAATAAGGGAATTGTAACTCTTCCAATCTGCAACAGTGAGGATGAATTGGAAGGAATTGTAACCATTGGAGATATTGCGGATGTCTATATGGATACAAAGGACAGTTATCTTCTTTCCAATGCAAGAACTCAATACAATAAAATCAGAGATACTCTTGAAGGTGAAATTGTGGAAGGAAACGGACACGGTTATTTTACCAAAGGAAAAATTCTCATTGGAACAGCAGATCCTCAGATGATGACAGATTATATTGAGGAAAATGACATGGTCATTCTGGGAAACCGTAAGGAAGACCAGCTGAAGGCCATTGAGCTGAATGTAAGCTGCATAATTGTGGGAATGAACATTCAGGTTTGCGAAGAAGTGATCAAAAAAGCGCATGAAAGACAGATTATTATTATCACATCTCCATATGATACCTATACAATTGCCAGAATGATCAACCAGAGTATTCCGGTTAATTATGTGATGAAAAAGGATAATTTGATTACTTTTAGTACAGAGGATTTCACAGATGACATTCAGGATGTTATGATTAAGCATCGTCACCGTGCTTTTCCTGTTATCAATAAAAGGGGAAAATGTGTAGGAACTATATCCAGACGAAATTTCCTGGATATGCATAAGAAACAGGTGATTCTTGTGGATCACAATGAGAAGGATCAGGCTGTTGACAATATTGACAAGGCAGAAATCCTTGAAATTATCGATCATCATAAACTTGGCTCTCTTGAAACTATGAAGCCTATTAATTTCCGAAATGAGCCGGTAGGCTGTACTGCGACTATTCTTTATAGAATTTATGATGAACAAAGACTTGAAATTCCGCCTAAAATTGCAGGACTTTTGTGTGCTGCTATTATTTCTGATACTTTAATGTTTCGTTCTCCAACCTGTACACAGCAGGATAAGATTGCAGCGAGTGCGCTTGCTTTGATTGCAGATATCAGGATTGAAGAATTTGCAAGAGAAATGTTCAAGGCTGGAAGCAATCTGAAGGACAAAGCCCCTGAAGAGATTTTCTATCAGGATTACAAGAAATTTATTGCTGAAGGAAATGTGGCGTTCGGTGTTGGACAGATCAGTTCCATGGACGAGGAAGAACTTCAGGAAATCAAAGTCCGTCTGAAACCATTTATGGTAAGCGAGTGTGGGCGTCATGGAATTTCCCGTGTTTACTTTATGTTAACTAATATTATGGATGAATCCTCCGATGTAATTTATTATGGAGAAGGCAGTGAAGAAATGGGAAAAATTGCATTTCAGCAGAATCCTGAGGATGAATGCTTCCACCTCAAGGGTGTGGTTTCCCGTAAAAAACAGATGATTCCAGCAATGATGGAAGCTGCACAGATCATGGCAAATGACTTCAATTAATAAGTAATAAGGAGTAAAAACATGGCAAAACAAACCTGGAAACCAGGCAATATGCTTTATCCGCTTCCAGCTGTGATGGTCAGCGTTACAGACGGTGAGGGGAAAGATAACATAATAACAGTAGCATGGGCGGGGACTGTTTGCACCAACCCGCCAATGGTAAGTATTTCTGTTCGCCCCAATAGATTTTCCTATGATATGATTTGTAAAACAAAGGAGTTTGTTCTGAATCTTACTACAGAGGAGCTTGCGTATGCTACCGATTACTGTGGTGTGCGTTCCGGCAAAGATGTTGATAAATTTCAGGAGCTGCATCTTACAAAAGAAAAAGCAGATCATGTAAAGGCACCTATGATCAGTGAATCTCCGGTAAACATAGAATGTAAAGTTAAAAAAATTGAAAAGCTTGGCTCACATCATATGTTTCTTGCTGAGGTAGTGGCAGTGCATGTAGATGAAGCTTATATGGATAAAAACAATAAATTCCAGCTGAATCAAGCGAAACTGATGGTATATTCTCATGGAGAATATATGGGTCTTGGCAAAAAGCTTGGCACTTTTGGCTATAGCGTAAAGAAAGGAAAAAAACGCGCAAAAATCAGAAAAAACCCGAAATCGGCAACCATTTCTTAATGGGATTGCAATAATGTTTCTTTTATGTTATTATTTAAGGGAGTATCGAATGAATATAAACAATATTACATTAATTGGAATGCCCGGTGCAGGAAAGAGCACTCTGGGCGTTGTTCTTGCAAAAATACTTGGATATGAATTTTTAGATTCAGATCTTTTAATACAAAAAGAAGAAAAAAGACGTCTTTATCAGATCATTGATGAAGAAGGAGAAGAAGGCTTCAAGGCTATTGAAAACCGTGTAAATGCGTCTATAGAAACAGAAGCGACTGTAATTGCCACCGGAGGAAGTGTAGTATATTGCAGTGAGGCCATGGAACATTTGAAATCAATTGGAAAAGTAGTGTATCTCAAACTTTCACTGGAGACTCTTGAGAAGCGACTTGGTAATCTCAAAAAGAGAGGCGTATTGTTGAAAGAAGGACAGACCTTGAAAAGTCTGTATGAAGAGCGTATTCCTTTATATGAGAAGTATGCAGACATTGTGGTTGATGAGGAAGGGAAAGATTTGGAAGCAAGTCTGCAGGCACTTTTGGAAACACTACAGATAGAAGTTAATAAGTAACTGGACAGGCTGCTTTTATGGTGGTCTGTTTTAACTGTAGACAGAGGAGAGCTTAAGGCTCGTGGAGTAAGAATAATAGAGGTGTGTTATGGAACAGTATGTGATTAAAGGTGGAAATCCGCTTGTAGGCGAAGTGGAGATAGCAGGTGCAAAAAATGCGGCACTGGCTATTTTGTCAGCAGCTATTATGACGGATGAGACCATCCTGATCGAAAATCTGCCTGACGTTAGAGACATCAATGTTTTACTGGAAGCAATTGCAGGTATTGGAGCACAGGTTGACAGAATTAACAAGTCAACTGTTAAAATTAATGGTTCTACTATTGGTGATGTAAGTGTAGACTATGAGTATATTAAAAAGATACGTGCGTCATATTATCTTCTTGGTGCTTTGCTTGGTAAATACAAAAGAGCTGAAGTTCCGCTTCCTGGAGGATGCAATATCGGAAGTCGTCCGATTGATCAGCATCTGAAAGGTTTCAGAGCTCTTGGCGCAAGAGTAGATATTCTTCATGGTGCTATTGTTGCAGAAGCATCTAATCTTCATGGCAGTCATATCTTCCTTGATGTGGTTTCCGTTGGCGCTACTATTAACATTATGATGGCAGCATCACTTGCACCAGGTCGTACGATTATTGAGAATGCAGCCAGAGAGCCGCATGTAGTAGATGTTGCAAACTTCCTGAACAGCATGGGTGCAAATATTAAGGGCGCAGGTACAGATGTAATCCGTATCAAGGGTGTGGAGAAGCTTCACCGCACCGAGTATTCCATCATTCCGGATCAGATTGAGGCAGGAACTTTCATGTTTGCGGCAGCAGCTACAGGCGGAGATGTTACTGTAAGAAATGTTATCCCAAAGCATCTTGAGGCTACTACAGCTAAGCTTGAAGAAATCGGATGTGAAGTACAGGAATTTGATGATGCAGTACGTGTGCGTGCTGTGAACAGACTTCACCGTACTCATGTTAAGACTCTTCCATATCCCGGATATCCTACAGATATGCAGCCGCAGATCGCAGTGACACTGGCCCTTGCAGAAGGAACCAGTATTGTAACGGAGAGTATTTTTGAAAATCGTTTTAAATATGCAGATGAACTTTCCAGAATGGGTGCATGTATTAAGGTTGAAGGAAATTCTGCAATCATTGATGGGGTACCAAAGCTGACTGGAGCGAGAGTAAGTGCACCGGATCTTCGTGCAGGAGCTGCACTTGTAATTGCAGGTCTTGCTGCAGAGGGAATCACCATTGTGGATGATATTGTATATATTCAGCGTGGATATGAGAATTTCGAAGAAAAGCTGCGCAGCCTTGGCGCAGAGATTGAGAAGGTTTCCAGCGAAAAGGAAATTCAGAAATTCCGTCTTCGTGTAGGTTGAAGATGATTTTGGCAAATTTGTAATAAAATAGTCAAATCTCCTTAAATGTCTATTGACATTTATAAGCAATCAGTATATTGTATTGCTTGCAACAGGAAAACTGAAGAATAGCCTTTTATTCAGAGTGGTGGAGATACATAGGATCTATGAAGCCACGGCAACCCCTTGAAGAAGAGGAAGGTGCCAACCTGAGCGAGTAATCGAACAATAAGAGGATTGTTTATATAAAACGTCATTTATAAGACAGTCCGCTTGTCCGGGCTGTTCTTTTTTTCGGGAAATATAAGACATGAAAATGCAGTTTCTCGTTCCACAGAAGAAAGGAAAACAAATAAGAAATGGAAAAAAGAGAGAAAATTTTATTTACATCTGAGTCTGTAACAGAAGGTCATCCGGATAAAATCTGTGATGCAATTTCCGATGCAATTCTGGATGCAATTATGGAACAGGATCCAATGAGCCGTGTAGCATGCGAGACTTCTACTACAACCGGTCTTGTTCTGGTTATGGGTGAGATTACTACAAAGGCAAATATTGATATTCAGTCTATTGTAAGAGAGACAATCCGTGAGATTGGTTATACTCGTGGAAAATTTGGATTTGATGCAGATACCTGTGCAGTGATCACTGCACTGGACAAACAGTCTGCAGATATTGCAATGGGTGTTGATAAAGCTCTTGAGCAGAAAGAAGACCAGATGAATGAGGACGAGCTTGATGCTATCGGAGCTGGTGATCAGGGTATTCAGTTTGGTTATGCTTCCAATGAGACAGAAGAGTATATGCCTTACGCAATCAATATGGCACATAAGCTTGCACGTCAGCTCACTAAGGTTCGTAAAGATGGTACTTTGAATTATTTAAGACCAGATGGAAAAACACAGGTAACAGTAGAGTATGATGAAAACGGCAAGCCACTTCGTATTGATGCAGTTGTATGCTCTACACAGCATGATCCGGATGTAACTCAGGAGCAGATCCATGCAGATATTAAGAAATATGTCTTTGATGAAATTATTCCGGCTGATATGGTAGATGAAGATACAAAGTACTTTATCAATCCGACCGGACGTTTCGTAATTGGTGGACCTAATGGAGACAGTGGTCTTACCGGACGTAAAATCATCGTTGATACTTATGGTGGAACAGGACGTCACGGCGGTGGTGCTTTCTCTGGAAAGGACTGTACAAAGGTTGACCGTTCTGCAGCTTACGCAGCGCGTTATGTTGCAAAGAACATTGTAGCGGCAGGACTTGCTGATAAATGTGAGATCCAGCTTTCTTATGCAATCGGTGTTGCACATCCAACATCTGTTCATGTAGAGACATTTGGAACAGGAAAGGTATCCGAATCCAAACTGGTAGAAATTATCCGTGAGAACTTTGATCTTCGTCCGGCTGGAATTATCAAAATGCTTGATCTTCGTCGTCCGATTTACAAACAGACTTCTGCTTACGGACATTTTGGCCGTACAGATGTAGATCTTCCGTGGGAGCACCTGGATAAGGCTGAGAATCTGAAGAAATATCTGGCGTAATTCTACGTTTGTAGAAAAAACTCTTGACATTTTAAGCCTAAAGCTGTAGTATATAATCATCTTCTACAGAAGTAGAAAATGATTATATTTAGCCCTTTACAGGGAAATTCCCCTTTAGAAAAACTGTCCTTTTTGTGGGCAGTTTTTTTCTTGCCTGAAATATGCCTTGTACAAGTCCATTTTTTATAGAAAATTTAGAGATGGAAATGCAGCTTTATGATATAATCCTAATAAGATGCCGGACTTAAAAATTTTGCTCCGGATATTATGACAGACTAAAAGAGGAGAAAGCTGCTATGAAGCTGAAAACAAGAATTATTCTGGGATTTACCATGATCATTCTGATGCCTCTGCTTTTGTTCGCTGCTACATTATATGGCTTCAGCCAGTCACAGACTCAGAAGTCTCAGGTTCAGGCGGAAAGTGATGGTACAGTCTATGATATTTCCATAACTGATTCAGCAGACAGTCAGGGCAGGGTGCACGTAATGGCCAAGGATCTTTTTATCAGTGCATTTGTTATTCTGATCTCTGTTGCGCTTGTGGTTGGATTGTGGGTGTATCGAAGTATTGCCGTACCACTGGTGAAACTGAAAAAAGCGACGCAGAACATCAAAGAGGGAAATCTGGATTTTGTTCTGGATGTAGAAGGAAATGACGAATTTTCGGAGCTATGTCAGGATTTTGAAGAGATGCGCCGCCGTCTGAAAGAATCCACAGAAGAGAAAAATCTTATTGAAAAAGAGAATAAAGAGCTGATCAGTAACATTTCTCATGATCTTAAAACTCCGATTACAGCGGTGAAAGGCTATATAGAGGGGATTATGGATGGTGTGGCAGATACTCCGGAGAAAATGGATCGGTATGTGCGTACTATTTACAATAAGACTAATGAAATGGATCATCTGATTAATGAGCTTACTTTTTATTCCAAAATTGACACCAATCGTATCCCCTATACGTTTAGCAAGCTGAATGTAGAGGATTATTTTGCTGACTGTGCAGAAGAAATAGGTCTTGAACTGGAAACCCGGGGAATCGAACTGGTATATGCCAATTATGTGGAAAAGGATGTTATGGTAATTGCCGATGGAGAACAGATTAGACGTGTGATCCATAATATTATCAGCAATGCCATAAAATACATGGATAAGCCCAAGGGAATCATTCAGATTCGAATTAAGGATGTAGGTGATTTTATCCAGATTGAGTTAGAGGACAATGGAAAGGGAATCGGACCTAAGGATCTGCCCTATATTTTTGACCGCTTTTATCGTACTGACGTTTCCAGGAATTCATCTAAGGGTGGAAATGGAATCGGTCTTTCTATTGTGAAAAAGATTCTGGAAGATCATGGTGGTAAGGTTTGGGCCACAAGCAGGCTTGGAATCGGAACTATTATGTATTTTGTACTTAGAAAATACCAGGAGGTACCAATGAAATGAGCAGAATACTGATCATAGAAGATGAAGAAGCAATCGCAGAGCTTGAGAAGGATTATCTGGAGCTTTCAGGATTTGAAGTTGTAATTTCCAACAGAGGAGATCAGGGACTGGAGAAGGCTATGAAGGAAGCCTTTGACTTGATCATTTTGGATCTTATGCTGCCGGAAGTTGACGGATTTGAGATCTGTCGTCAGGTAAGGGAGGAAAAGAATACTCCGATTATTATGGTTTCTGCAAAGAAAGATGATATTGATAAGATTCGGGGACTTGGACTTGGTGCAGATGATTATATGACCAAGCCTTTTAGCCCAAGTGAACTTGTAGCAAGAGTTAAGGCACA